>NZ_KE384645.1:4518-6778 GCF_000426905.1 Dolichospermum circinale AWQC131C | reverse complement strand
GATGTTATGAGGTACAAGAACCCCACCCCCAACCCCCTCCCCGCTTGCGGGGAGGGGGCTTAAGATGTACCTTATAAGAGCGAAAACCGCTGTAATATTTCTTCATTCACTCGTGAACGGATAGGTTGACCTATATCAATTAAACGAAAATGATTTTGATATAGAAATCCCATAATTTCATTTGAATGAATTTATAATAACTGCAAGCTCGATAAATTCTGCACCATAATCCGTTCGTAGAAATACATTATTTATCATAATTAAAATTTCGTAAATAATTGATTAGTAAAACTATGCTTATGGACTAACAAATTATGCTTTTGATACCAATCAAAACTATGATCTGCTATGGTTTGCCAATTAAATTGGTCTCCTAAATCATTTCTATCAATATCAGGAACCCAATAGTGTTTTCCTGCCTCTATTCCATCAATTATTGCAACACTGCCTTTGGCGTTAATTGGTAATAGTCTATAAGCGCAATAAGCTGCGAAAATAGTTGACTTACCTAGATATTCTGGGTTATAGTCCATAAACCCTGCAACAGAATCTGTGAAGATTTTTCTTATTTCATCAACAGGTTGTTTTCCTTTTTCCAAGATAGGTACTTGTCCAATAAAAGATGGAGTAACATCTGTCGGACTTCCTATGTCCCAGATTTCTTTAATCTTTAACTGCTGACAAGCATAGTTTAAAATTGGCAGACAATTTCTATAAACTCTTTCTCTCTTAGAAACCCCTCCAAAAATTACTAATCTCTGTTGACGTTCTGATAAATTAGGAGGTAATTTGTCTGGTTCTCCAACGGTAGAAAAAACGGGAAGGAATAAAACTTGATTATGTTTTCCTTGACTGATTTGGGTAATTATATCAGCATAGAGTTGTTTACTGGTAATACAGCGATCGCTCAATTTTGTCAACCGTGCTGCTAACTCTCTTTGTAAAGAAGATAACCAAAAAGAACTTGTCCAAGGAGGTCCAGATGCGTAAAGTTCATGGAACATGGTAACAAGATTGCTCTTAGGATGTAGACTTTTCCACCGCTGTAATCCATCTACTAACCATAGCGGACAACCTCTTTGAGCATAGCCATAACCTACATAGTGTAACAGGACGGGGGAGGAGCAATGATAACTTGATAATAGGGTTGCTAATGTGTTAGCAGAATTATCTGTAATTTGACTAATAGTAAATCCTTCAATTTCTAATGCACCTTGCCATGTAGAATTACCGACGATAAAATCGGTGTGAATATTAAAATCTTTACGTAGTTGACGAGCTAAATTCAAAGCATAATCCCCTACACCATCAATTGCGGGGGGAAGTCGCGGTACAATGGCAATTACAGTAGTTAAATTACTCATATTTGATTCTTAAATTTATGTCATACAGTGAATTTACCACAATTGATAAAGTTAAAAGGGCTTTCAACTTAATTATCGAAGAAGATCATAATCTATTTACTGAAGTCGAAGGTCTTGTCTTATCTGATTATCTGAAGCAAACACTGAAGGAATACTTACCTCTAGCAACTGCTATTAATACGGAAAAAGCCCGTTCTGAATTTTTAATTGCCCCTATTTTAGCAGAAGTACGTCGTTTAGCTAACTATCAAATTAGTTTATTTTCTGGAACTGAATTTGATGTTGATCAGGAAAAAGGGTTATCTGGCTATTGTGACTATATTATTAGCTGCTCAAAAGAACAGTATTTTATTAGTGTACCAGTAGTTACGATTGTGGAAGCTAAAAATGAAAATATTAAGGGTGGTTTAGGCCAATGTATTGCTGAAATGGTAGCTGCTCAAATATTTAATCAGCAAGAACATCACCCTTTACCAGAAATTTATGGTGTGGTTTCGACGGGAACTGTTTGGAAATTTCTGATTTTGAAAGATAATCTTGTTTTAATTGATTCTCAGGAGTATTACATTAATCAAGTTAATATCATTTTAGCTATTATCCTCCTACCTATTAATTATTGTGTTGATATAGCAGTTATCGGTTGAGTGAGATACAATAACCCCACCCCCAACCCCCTCCCCGCAAGCGAGGAGGGGGCTTATGATGTAATTTATTAAAGTGCATACCGCTATATAGCAATTCGGAATTATTGAGAATAGAACAGAACTGTGTAGAATTAGTAACTGGGTTTTGCAACTGTGCCAAAAACGAATCTAACTACAAATTCCTGTGGGTATTTAACCAGGTATCTATGTCTGTAAAGTTGGTAAAATCAAGCAAGGCTTCTCCTAATGCTT
>NZ_KE384645.1:3100-4454 GCF_000426905.1 Dolichospermum circinale AWQC131C | reverse complement strand
GGGGTAACTACTCCCAACCGACAGTTTAATAAGCGGATAATCAGGTTCGCTTCCCCTTCCTGTTTACCCTCTTGAATACCTTCCTGTCTACCCTCCTGAATACCTAATTGAAAAACATCTCGATAAAAACGGGTTTGGGTAATATCGGCGGTTTTTAGGTTTAGCATTTTTAATATTTCCTCCAAACTCAGGTTAGGGAATTTATTTACTAGTATAGCTTCAACTAAATCAAGTTTTTGTCTAAATTCTGGTTGATTTTTACTACTTTTTAGTAGGTTTTGAGCAGCTTGAATGGTTTTTGTTTTCGGTAAGATAATCAGTTGCAGTAATGCTAAGTTGGGAGTTAGGTGATTTTGATGTAGTAGGTCTTGTAAGTAGAGTCTTTGAACTTGGTTATCTAGCTGGGGTTGGTAAGGAATTTCTGAACCCAGGTCATGACGACGGGACTTGAGAATTAGTAATCCTCGCCAGGGTCTAGTAATTTTATACTGTTTTAAAAAAAGGTAGGTTTCGGCAAAGTAACGTCCATAAAAGTCTGTGTCTGGCTGCATTTGCGCTTCTAGGAAGACTAGGGGAAGATTGGGGTCTTTTCCTAGAGGAGTTAGAATACCATCATGACGAAATTCCTGTTCTTTGACAACTGGTGCTGAGTAATCGAATTGACAATCTGCTGGGATGCCGGGGAGAAGTTCGGCAAGAAGACCTGGTTGATTGAGGAATATGCGGTAAAATAGTTTATCGGTCTTCACGCTTATTTAAGGATTAACACCCTGGAAAAAACTTAACTGGCTTAACTTGAATTATACTCATTATAATCAATAGTACAGTTTTTGGTGTTCTTTAACCCATTCTTCGTAGGTTTATGAAAGTTTTTTAATAATTGCTTCCCATGTAAGCGATCGCTTAATTGTGTCAATCTTGTTGCTAAAATTGAGGCGATTAATAGAGTTATTTGTAATTTAACTAACAGTAAATCTTTCAATTTCCGCTGCACCTGGCTAAATTGCTCATCATCCGTTCCTAATTAGGATAAGTTAATAAAGCAACAGTAGTTGTATGTAATTTACGCTTTACGGTTAAAGGCAAGGAGCAAGTTAGTTTTTCACAAGTTTCAACCCAGGATTTTGGTAATAGTTTCAATAAATGATGTAGTTTCACGTGACCATTAGTTAATGGATTAGTAACTAGTCGAGTTTCTTTAACAACTAATCCTGCTTGATATATGAGTTGTTCTATTTCATCCAAATGGAGTAAAAAAATATGTCCATCTGAGTTGGGCTTAAATTGCATTATTTCATATTGACTTGGATCAGGACAATCAGAAAACTTGGGTAATGTATTTTTGAAATATCCG
>NZ_KE384645.1:361-3036 GCF_000426905.1 Dolichospermum circinale AWQC131C | reverse complement strand
GGGGTAACTACTCCCAACCGACAGTTTAATAAGCGGATAATCAGGTTCGCTTCCCCTTCCTGTCTACCCTCTTGAATACCTTGGATATTTATCTCAGATTTTCCATGTTTAATGAAATGATAGTATGAAATGGCATGATCCAAAGGCTCTCTCAAAATAACTAAATATAAATATTTTCTTTTTGTATACCATGTAAAATAATGAATACCAAAGGGATAATGTCCTTCTACAAATTCAAATTTATTAAGATTATTAAACAATAGTTTTCCGAAACCTGAAAAATTATAGATTTTATCCTTGGAAATATTTGGCTCGATCACAGATTTTTTAAAGGAAGTTCCGCCTGTTTTGGGAATATGAGTGAAGAAAATCAAGTATTTTTCTGATAGCATAGCATTGTTGTGCCTTTAATGAATTTAGTAAGTTTCAAAGTATTGATAATTATCTTTCCAGGAAAGATTTTGTCTATGATTTAAGTGGTTTATTCTTCCATACTATAACTGCCATTTGTAAACAGGAAAAGTGTTCTAGAAAAGCTTGGTGAATCCCAAATAGATTTAATCTTAAAATTTCTGGAATTGTACTTTTTATTATACCATATAAAGCAATTTTTAAGTAATATTTAGAATTAATATTTGATACTTGCTCAGGGTGAATAGATAAATAAATTAGTGTAGATTGCTGATGTTGTTTCAGTTTTTTCCAACCCCCTTTATGTCGCCAAGGATGACACACTGACGCAGTTTTTATAAAAAGAAATTTATGTCTATTTTTGGTAAGTCTTAGCCTCAAATCTACATCTTCCATCGCAGCATAAGGAAAACGCTCATCAAAACCATTGAGCGACTCAAAAAGTTGTCGTTGCATAGAGAAATTACATGACCATAAATATCCTCCTGACTCATTAATGGGTGAAGTTTCCGCAAGATTTTTTCTTGGGCGATCAACATAGGTTCGCCCCTCGAAAACCAAGTAAGATTTATTGTTAGCGATCGCTTCTCCATAAGATTCCAACCACTGGGGATCAGGCAAACAATCATCATCTGTAAATGCTAACCATTCTCCCCTAGCGTACTTTGCCCCATTATTGCGATTTGCAGCCGGACCTTTGCGGAAACCAGCCACCCACTTTACCCAAGGGTAATTTTGCTGAATCATCTCTTGAGCGGTGGAATCATAACCATCATCACTAACAATGACTTCATATTGATCTGCTGGTAATGTTTGCACGCCAGGAGCGAGGCAGTCTAAGCACTTTGCTAATAAGTCGTTGCGGTGATAGGTAGGTATAATAACTGAAAAGAGCATATTTTCAAAATTTATAAGTTGTTATGATTTACATGATCTAATTACATAAACGTTTTTTATTATTGCACAAATGACTTAAATAATGCTCTTTTAATTAGCCCTAAAAAACGAGTATCTGTTAAAGATTCCAAAGGTAATTCAAACACTGTATTTAATAAATTTGTGATAGTTTTCTCTCTTTGATTTGTATGATACTCTTCCAAGTATTTAGAATATGATATTAGTCTTAATATTTTTTCCCAGTCTTTTATTGCTAACAAATGTGAATATTTTTTAGCTATTTCTATAGATTCTTTTCTCATTAACTCACGTTGTTTGCAGGTTTTAGCCATATCATGAGTTCTATAAAAACAAATTGGCTGGGAATTTCTATAAACTAGGGGATTTGCCAAAATAATTTTAGCAAATAAATCTAAGTCCATACAATAATGTAGGTCTTCATCAAGAAATCCTATTTGAGAATATAGTTTCTTAGAAAGAAGAACTGATTGTGATGGAATAATATACTCAACGTTATAAAAGAATTTGAGCAGATTTTTTAATTTAAAATCTGTTATTCCTTTGCCTTCTATAATTTGCTTTTCTCCCAAAGAAGAACCAATATAAGTAGGACCATATATAAAATCACATTTATATTCTATAAATCTCTTTATTGCACAGCTTAAAGCGTTAGATATGTAGCAATCATCTGAGTTTATCCAAGCAAGATAATCACCTGTACATTTTTCCCAACCTTTGTTAATGGCATGAGATTGCCCTCTATCTGCTTCACTTATCCAATAAGTAAGATATTGCTCATATTTTTTGATAATTTCTACTGAATTATCATTACTACCACCATCAATAATAATGTACTCAAGATTAGGATAACCTTGTAGTAAAACTGAACGAATTGTTTCTTCAATAAATTGCCCCTGGTTATAACTGGGAGTAACAATACTAATGCGAGGCCAATCAGAACCATCCGCCATTCTATCTGGTAAAGGTTCTGATTGTTCGGTCCAAGGCCAGCCTGTTTTGCCTTCTGGGGCTGGTGGTAAGTCTTTTAAGGTTAACGCAGTGTTTACAAGTGGCATATTATTTTTTTGAAGGATTAGATTTTGAATAATTTATTAAACAAATTGAAATTCATTAATCTAGATACACAATATATAAATATTGCTGCATTACGAATAATGCTTTTTATACACTTGCTTTCCTAGCTATATATACTGTGTTTTTTGCAGTTCTAAGGAATATTTTTTATATGGCGATTAGCCAATTTTCGTTCATTTTTTCCCCTGAATTGCTTATTTGATCATAAACAACGACCAATTTGAGATTTCATAAATTAGCGATCGCTTTAACCTCCCCCAATCACTTCTGTT
>NZ_KE384645.1:0-270 GCF_000426905.1 Dolichospermum circinale AWQC131C | reverse complement strand
CTGGATAGTTTTTCAAATTTATTGCTCATTAGGTAAGCTGATACCTTGTTCCAATAACAATTGCCGTAATTTAGCTACTTCTAACTCAGCAGAATCTGCTCGTTGTTTTTCCTGTTCTGCCCGTTGTTTTTCCTGTTCTGCTCGTTGTTTTTCCTGTTCTGCCCGTTGTTTTTCTCGTTCTTCTGGAGTAGGCAACCAATTATTATCTTTATCATACCAACGTAACCACTGTCTAGTTAGTCCTTGATATTCTCCCTCCCATAATCCTAA
>NZ_KE384644.1:2712-12683 GCF_000426905.1 Dolichospermum circinale AWQC131C | reverse complement strand
CCCCCTGCAAAAAAGCAGAGGGAATAATCAAACCTTAAACCTTGGGCTTAAAAGTCGAAGCAACGTGCAACTCTTTCAATTGTTTTGCGTCCACATTTCCAGGAGCATCTGTTAACAAACAACGCGCTTGTTGAGTCTTAGGAAAAGCAATCACATCACGAATTGATTCCTCTCCAGATAACAACATTACCAAACGATCTACACCGTAAGCAATACCACCATGGGGAGGAGTTCCATACTCAAAAGCTTCTAACAAAAAGCCGAATTTACTTTGTGCTTCTTCCGTTGATAAACCAATGGCTGTAAATACCTGTTCTTGCACTTCTCGCTGATAAATTCGTAAACTTCCACCACCAACTTCAAAGCCATTTAAAACTAAATCATAGGCTTGAGCGCGGGCAGTTTTTAAATCACTGATATCATCAGGATGAGGGGCTGTAAATGGGTGGTGTAATGCTTCTAAACGTTTTTCATCTGCGTTCCATTCAAACATGGGAAATTCTGTCACCCAGAGCAAGTTAATTTTGTCTTTTGCAATTAACTTAAATTCCTTAGCCACAAATTGACGAATTCTATCTAAGGTTTTATTCACAGTGGACCTATCAGCAGCCGCAAATAATAACAAATGTCCGGCTTTTGCACCTGTTCTTGTTAATATTTCCTGCTTTTGTTCCGGTGTCAAATTATCTTTAATTGCGCCAATAGTATCAATTTCACCATTTTCTCGCACGCGAATATAAGCTAAACCTTTCGCTCCAGCTTCTGCGGCTTCCCGGAAAATATCCCCACCTGGTTTAATGCGAACATTAGAAATAGCATCGTTACCGTTAGGAATGGGCAGAATTTTAACGATACCACCGTTAGAAATGGCTTCTCGAAAAACTTTGAAACCAGAATCTTTTAAAACGTCAGAAACATCAACTAATTCTAAACCGTAGCGGGTATCTGGTTTATCACTTCCGTAACGGTTCATAGCTTCCGCGTAAGGAAGACGAGGAAAAGGACGAGGTAAATCAATTCCTTTAACGGTTTTGAAAATATGACAAACTAACTTTTCATTAAGTTCGATAATTTCATCTTCAGACATGAAACTCATTTCCATGTCTAATTGAGTAAACTCCGGTTGTCTGTCAGCCCGTAGATCTTCATCTCGAAAACATCGCGCCACTTGATAGTATCTATCCATTCCCGATACCATCAATAATTGTTTGAAGAGTTGGGGAGATTGGGGTAAAGCGAACCATTCACCCTCATTCACCCGACTGGGAAGAATATAATCTCGCGCCCCTTCGGGGGTAGAACGGGTGAGAACTGGGGTTTCAACTTCAATAAAACCCTCTAGGTCTTCTAGGTAGCGCCGCATGGCTTTAATGACCTGATGACGCAATTGCATATTTTGCGCCATACGTTCCCGTCGTAAGTCCAAATAACGATATTTTAATCGTAAATCTTCCCGCACTGTTTCCGTGTCTGCGGTGGAAACTTGGAAAGGTAATTGTTTACGGACAGCGTTGAGTAGTTCTATTTTATCAGCATAGATTTCCACTTCGCCAGTGGGAAGTCGAGGATTTAGAGATTCTGGAGGACGTTGGGTAACTCTACCGGTGATAGCTACAACATATTCATTTCTGAGTGCGTTAGCCTGTTCATAGGAGTCTGGGGTGCGCTGGGGGTCGCTGACGATTTGGACAATACCAGAGCGATCGCGCAAATCTAAGAATATCACACCACCGTGATCGCGGCGACGGTCTACCCATCCGTAAAAGGTAACAGTTTCACCAATATGTTCTTTTCGGAGTTCGCCGCAATAGTGAGTTCGCATAGTTGTTAGTTCTTTGGTTCCGGGCTAGGTTGGGTAAATGTCAAGGCTTTCCCATTATCTAGCATCAACAGTCATTGTAGTAGTTTTAGTGGAAGAAAAATCAACAACTGGTTATTTTAGCTTTGGCTTCAGGACGTTGGGTTACTCTACCGGTGATTGCTACAACGTATTTATTTCGGAACTTGTGTGTAACCGTAGATCAGAGACGGGGGAAGTGATCAGGGCGATTTCCTTTCTACAGGTTAAAAAATTTATTGACACCCGCTAATTAAATATGTATACTCAAAGTATATACATTGACCTAAGTTGTGAAGAGTGTTTGACTGGAGAAAACCTCAAGTTTAGTCCTGTAGATTTCTAACAAAATATTGGGAGATAACTATGACAACAGTTGTGGCAAAATGGGGAAACAGTTTAGCGATTCGGATTCCCAGATCCGTAGCTGAACAAGCGCAAGTAACGGAAGGGATAGCGATAAATTTTAGTGTGGAAGGTAACAGGATTGTGATTACACCACAAAAAAGAAAAAAATATACCCTGGATGAGTTGCTTGAAGGTATGACTCCTGATAAATTTCATCCTGAATTTGAAACTGGAAACGCTGTGGGGAATGAAGATTGGTAGTTAATTCTTATTTTCCCAATCGAGGAGATATTGTTAAATTAGAATTTGGGAACACACAAAGATTTACTGCTGATTCGATTAAGCGTGCATTTTCCCTGCAAGCGTCAGGAATGTCTTTTGATGATATTGCTAAGACATTAAATAACGAATTACAACAACTTGGGCGTGAACAAATCGGCTATCGTCCTGTTCTTGTTATATCTCCAATTAAATATAATCGAATGGCTTCTTTAGTTCTAGTGTGTCCTATAACTAGCAATCCAAAAGGGCTGAGTTTTGAAGTTCCACTTGTTGAGGGAATGAAAACAAAAGGAGTTGTGTTAGCTGACCAAATTAAAACACTAGATTGGAGAGCTAGAAAGGTAAAATTTGTTGAAAGTGTTACCCAAGATTTAATAGAAGAAGTACAAGCGAAACTTGAAACATTAATTTTATAAATCGCGCCTACGCGGACTCACGGAATTTAACCCACGAAGGTGGGTTTCGTCTGTGTAGCTGCGGTTTCTAACCGCCATTTTAACAGATATAATGGAAAGTATTATTCAAGATTAGTCAAGAGGTATGAATCATGACTGCTGTAACTTTACAAATACCACAATCATTAAAATTCACAGATGATGAATTTGTGGAAATAGTCGCTGCTAATAAAGATTTGCGTTTAGAATTATCACATCAAGGGGAATTAACTATTATGTCACCAACTGGAGGAGAAACAGGAAATCGTAATTTTGAAATGTGTCTTGATTTAGGGTATTGGAATCGCCAAAATAATTTAGGAAAAGCTTTCGATTCTTCCACAGGTTTTAAATTACCTAATGGTGCTACCCGTTCCCCAGATGTGTCTTGGATTAAAATAGAAAGATGGAATGTACTCACACCAGAACAAAGAAAAAAGTTTTTGCCTTTATGTCCCGATTTTGTGATTGAGTTAGTTTCTGAAAGTGATGATTTAGCAGATACTCAAGCAAAAATGCAGGAATTTATAGCCAATGGTTTACGTTTAGGGTGGTTAATTAATCCTAAAACCAAACAAGTAGAAATTTATCGTCAAAATCAAGAAATAGAAGTTTTACAATCTCCTATAAGTTTATCTGGAGAAGATGTATTACCAGGTTTTATTTTAGATTTACAGCCAATTTTTCTTTAAGTCTATATTTCAAGTTCCAGTTACTACACAGGCAAAACTCATCATTATGGGTTTCAAATCCATGCCTTCTTGGTATTCAGAAATTACCTCTTAAAAACTGATGACACCACCGTAATTATCGTAGTGCTGGCAATCAAACCGAAAGCCAAATTAACCAGTGACTGTGTAGCTTGCCTGTATACTTCAAATTTCTCATTTGATTTTGCCACATCAGTTTTTAATTCTTCCAGTGAATTTAAGATTTTTTGTTGAAACTCTTCTTCTGACATTTTATTTATCTCCTTAGTTCACGATTTTGATATGGATTCATTTGATATGGATTCAACAGTGTAACGCTATGACTGTGTAGACGCGCTTTCCAACCGCCGATTTTATTAACTTCTATCTATTCCATAATCTGTCAGTTTTCAGGTAATCTGCCAACGGGAAGGGAGTAATGTAGTGTGAATATGGCTGAATCAGAAAACCCCACCCTATCTTAGAAAAGGCGAGGTTTTTTTGATGTCTGGGAATAAAATTTATTAGTTCAAGAATCTTACTCCTGCGCCCACTGCATCAAAACCTTCAGGAAATTTAGTCTCACTATTGGCGATCGCCTCGGTTAAATCCGCCTCGGTTAAATCCGCCTCGGTTAAATCCGCCTCTCTTAAATCTGCCTCTCTTAAATCTGCCTTGTTTAAATACGCCTCTCTTAAATCTGCATCTCTTAAATCCGCTCCTCTTAAGTCCACCCAGCTTAAATACGCCTCGGCTAAATTCGTTCCTCTTAAATTTGCTTTATTTAAATACGCTCCACCTAAATCTGCCTTGTTTAAATATGCTCCGCTTAAATTCGCCTCTATTAAATCCGCCCCGATTAAATCCTTGTCACCACTAAGCGCCCGATTAAAATCAGATTTATTATACGCATGGGAAGGACTAGGATTGAGGAAGAGAACCCCACTGAATACTGAAAATGCTATAACCAGCACCAACAGAAAACTTAGAGACTGTTGGACTTTAGACTTAATGTAACTTGCCATGATTTAACCCTTGGATGTTTGTAATTCTGTATAGATAATATACAGGACAGGTAAATTATATTATACATGGTGCATTTTAAACAGGGGCTTTTTTGATGGTTTGGTTAAACTTTGTTAATGGGATTTTTAACCTGGGTAGGCAGTTTTTGCCCGTGTAGACGCGGTTTCTAACCGCCGATTTGATCAACTTCTATCTATTGCGTAATTAGTGTTCAGAAGGCGTTCAGAAATTATCTCTTAAAAAGTGACGACACCACCGTAATTATTGTGATGCTGGTAATCAAACCGAAAGCTAAATTAACCAGTGACTGCGTAGCTTGACTGTGTACTTCAAATTTCTCATCTGATTTTGCCACATCAGTTTTTAATTCTTCAAGTGAATTTAAGATTTTTTGTTGAAACTCTTATTGTGACATTTTATTTATCTCCTTAGTTAAAGATGTAGTAATAGGCAAATTTCACAAAATTTAACATAATTTGACTAAAACCTGGAATAATACTCGCAAATAAGTGTACAATCTAATAGATAATCTCTTGCGGATGTGATTATGCCACCAGACTACAGCGGTCAAAATCTTCAGGGACGCTCTTTTAAAGGTCAAGACCTGACAGGTGCGAACTTTAGTCAAGCTGATATTAGAGGAGTAGATTTTACCAACGCTATCCTTAAAGGTGCTGATTTTACAGGCGCTAAGGCTGGACTACAGCGACGTTGGGTAATTGGGTTACTAATAATTACGTTATTACTGTCAGCGCTATCAGGGTTCTTTTCCACGGTTTCTGCTGTATTGTTATCCTCTGCTTTAAGTAAAAAGATAATCGCTGGTATAGTCGCACTCATTACATTAGCTATTTTTTGTATCATTACTGCTCGTAAAGGTTTATTGGCAGGTTTAGGAATTGTCGCCGTCGCCTCTGGTGTCGTAGCAGTTTCAGCTGTTACCTGGGCTTCACCCATACAAGGAATTTCAATGGGATTACTTGTTTTGGCTTTTACTGGTGTAGTCACCTGTTCTGTAACCTTCACGTTTGTCTTCTCCTTCGCTTTCACCTTTATTTTTGCCATTTTCTTTACCATTTTCTTTGCCTTGATCTTTGCTGTTATATTGAAACACTGTTTTGTATTTCCCGTCGCTGTAGTTTTTGTAATTTTTAATGCTTATATCGGCTGGCGTAGTTTAAATGGAGATAAAAGAGATCCTTGGATTCGCTTTTATGCCATTGCTCTTGCTGCAACAGGAGGCACAAGTTTTCATGGTGCTGATTTAACTGATGCTGATTTTACTGGTGCAACTCTAAAAAACACCGATTTCAGAAAAGCAAATCTAACGCGCACTCGTTTTTATGAGGCCAAAAAACTCGATTTTGCTAGACCGGGAAATACCATATTAAGTAACCCTGCTGTTCTCAATTTGCTTATTACTTTAAATGGTAGAAATAAATCTTATATTGGTGGTAATCTCAGAGGTGCAAACCTAATAGGTGGAGACTTGAAAGAAGCTAATTTAAAAAATGCTGATATTATAGAAGCGACTTTTCAAGAAGCTAATTTAGAATGGGCAAATCTGACTCTTACTCAAGCCCTTGGTACTAATTTCACCAAAGGTCAAATGACAGGTGCTTGTGTAGAAGCTTGGAATATTGAAAGTACAACTATATTAGATAATGTAGATTGTCGTTTTGTCTATCTTTTAGAAGATCCTAAACCGGGAACAGATGACCGGGAACGTCGTCCGAGTAGTGGAGAATTTCAACCGGGAGAATTTACCAAATTATTTGAAGAAGTTTTAAATACTGTTGATTTAATTTTCCGTAATGGTATTGACTGGAAGGCTTTTATTACTGCTTTCAAAAAAGTGCAAGTTGAAAATCAAGATACAGAATTAGTTATCCAAAGTATTGAAAATAAAGGTGATGGGGTAGTTGTTGTTAAAGTTGTTGTTCCTGAGAATGCGAATAAAGAAAAGATTCACAGCGATTTTACTGAAAATTATCAATTAGCATTAGCAGCAGTTGAAGAAAAATATAAATCACTTTTACAAGCAAAGGATGAGCGAATAGAGGATCATAAACAGCAAATAAAAGATATTAAACAATTTTACTCAGAACTTGTTAATATAAGTAAGTCATTAGCAGATCAACAGACAAGTATTGAAAACAAGATTATACAGGAGATTAACAACGTGAATAATGATTCTAGCCGTAAAATTGAAATTGGTAATATCGGTAGAGATTTTAACGCCAGTGGACAAGCTTTGAATTTAGGTGAAATCAGTGGTACAGTCATAAATACTATTAATGAATTAGCAACTGCACCCGAACCCGATAAACCAGGAATTAAAGAATTATTGACACAATTAAAAACCGCAATTGAAACCGATACTGATTTAACAGCAAAAGACAAAGAAAAGGCCTTAAAACAAGTTAAATCTTTAGCAGAAGCCGCTCAAAATCCTCAAGAAAAACAGGATTTAGCAGATACAGCAATCACAATGTTAAAGGGAACAATTGCTAATTTACCAACGGCGGCGAAATTAGTGGAAGAATGTGGTAAGTTATTACCCTTAATTGCTGGTTTTTTAGGTTTAAGTTAGAAACCCATTTTTTAGCCTAAAAGATTGATTATATAGCGGCTATACAAACAAAGTCCTTCCAAGAGGAATTTAACCCACGAAGGTGGGTTTTGTCTGTGTAGACGCGGTTTCTAACCGCCTTTGAAAATATCGTTAAGAGGGGAGAATCAGCCCTCTTGTATCTGTTAAATGCTATAATCAAACAAACGTAATTTATTTTTTCTATCAAAATATGGAAACAATTGCCATTAAAGTTGATGCAGAAGTTGCCAAAGCCTATCAAGCAGCAGAACCGCAAAAACAGAAAAAAATTCAGACCATTGTTAACGATTTGCTCAAATTAATTATTCAAGATAAATCTCTAGATGACATTATCCAAGAAATGCAAGAACAAGCGAAAAATAAGGGATTAACTCCAGAAATTTTAAATGAGATTCTTGAGAATGGATGAATTACGTTTTGTTGTTGATACAAACATTTTAGTTAGTGCCGTTTTGATTAAGTCATCTATTCCAGATGTGGTATTCAAAAAAGCCAGAAGCTTAGGAATAATTTTATTTTCAGATGCGACTTTTCAAGAACTACAAGAAATCCTCAATCGCTCAAAATTCGATAAATATATTTCTGTGAGTGTTCGTACTCAATTCTTAGCTAAATTCAAACTTGAATCAGAAGAAACTGAAATAGTTCAGATGATTAAGGAGTGTAGAGATCCAAAAGATGACAAATTTCTTGAGGTTGCTATTAATGGTAATGTAACTCATATTATTACGGGAGATAAAGATTTATTAGAACTTCATTCCTTTCAAGGAGTTGATATTATTACCGCCACGCAATTTTTAGAAATTTTCTCAGTTTGATAATCAAATATGATGCGGTTTCTAACCGCTTTGTTCTGGAAATATCGTTAAGATGGGAGGTAGAACCTCCTGGAAAGCATTCCCAGTCGGAGACTGGGAACGAGGGAGACTGGAAGGGATAAATAGAGAGAGGTATGAATTATGACTGCTGTAACTTTACAAATACCAAAATCACTAAAATTCACAGATGATAAATTTGTGGAAATGGTTGCTGCTAATAAAGATCTACGTTTAGAATTATCATCACAAGGAGAATTAAGTATCATGTCACCAACAGGAGGAGAAACGGGAGATAGAAACCTAGAATTAGGTGGACAAGTTTGGTTTTGGAATCGCCAAAATGGGTTAGGAAAAGCTTTTGATTCTTCCACGGGTTTTAAATTACCTAATGGTGCTACCCGTTCTCCTGATGTATCTTGGATAAAAATAGAAAGATGGAATGCACTCACACCAGAACAAAGAAAAAGGTTTTTGCCTTTATGTCCTGATTTTGTGATTGAATTAGTTTCTGAAAGCGATGATTTAGCCGATACTCAAGCCAAAATGCGGGAATATATCGCTAATGGTTTACGGTTAGGTTGGCTAATTAATCCTAAAAATAAACAGGTAGAAATTTATCGCCAAAATCAAGAAATAGAAGTTTTACAATCTCCTACAAGTTTATCTGGAGAAGATGTATTACCAGGATTTATTTTAGATTTGCAGCCGATTTTTTAATCAGTAAAAACAGGAAATACAGAGATTTTTATTGGTTATAGAAATGTTGAGTTAATTTTGCTCAGAAATAGGATATTGACTAAATAGGGTGCGTTATCCTGAAGCTAACACACCCTACTAATGATCTCTAGAGACTAATAAGTAATAACTTGTCGTTCTAATTGCAGTAAAGCTTCCACACGGGCTTCAGTTGCTGGGTGACTAGAGAATAAATTTCCCAAAAACTGCCCAGAAATAGGATGAATAATTAATAATGGTTCAAAAGCTGGATTAGCATTCAAAGGCATTTGTCTAGCTGTAGATTCTAACCTTTGCAAAGCCCTAGCTAATGCGCGAGGATTACCTGTTAATTTTGCAGCACCGGCATCAGCAGAAAATTCTCTGGTGCGGGAAATTGCTAACTGAATCACCGTAGCGGCTAGGGGGGCAAATATGACTGTTGCTAATACACCCAAAGCATTTCCACCTCTTTCGTTGTCCCGTGAACCACCACCAAACCACATACTATAACTCAGCATTTGCGCCAGGAAGGAAACAGCCCCAGCGACGGTAGCAGCCACCGCTTGCGTTAAGGTATCACGATTGATAATATGGGTTAGTTCGTGGGCAATTACCCCTTCTAATTCATCTTCTGGTAAAATATCTAAAATACCTGCGGTGACGGCCACAGCCGCGTGTTCAGGATCTCTTCCCGTCGCAAAAGCGTTGGCTGTTGGACTAGGAACAATGTACAATCCTGGCATGGGAATATTAGCACGGTTAGATAATTTTTCAACGATGCGATATAGTCCTGGTGCTTCTGCTGCGCTGACGGGTTGGGCATTATATACTGCTAAAGCAATCTTATCTGATTGATACCAAGAGAAGAGGTTAGTCGCTGCTGCTAACCCAATTCCTATAACTAAGCCCCCTGTACCACCAATTACCCAGTAACTAATTGCTATCAATAAGCCACTGAGGGTAGCGAGTAAAATAGCAGTTTTGAGTTGATTTCCCATTTTGATAACTCTCCTACTTATGCTGTATTAATTTTTGTAACTTTGCCTGGACAACAGCATCTTTTTAGCCACTCCTTGATTGTATCAAGTTCAATTTTCAGGTACAGTGATGAAAACCTGTCACGAGGGTACGGTTTTCCGTTGGTTGCCGATTTAATAAAAGATGAAAAAAGACTAAAAAAGACTAATAAGTAGGTGAACGGAAAAA
>NZ_KE384644.1:322-2663 GCF_000426905.1 Dolichospermum circinale AWQC131C | reverse complement strand
GTTGCCCAAAACCTCTTCCCTGTTCCCTTGTCATAACGACAATTTTTAACGCCAACCTACTTAACAATTATTAATAATGTTACAACAGGTAGAAATTCGTATTCCCATTGCCATTAGTCTGGGAGCAATAGCAGGGGCTTTAAGTCGCTATTATTTAACCTTGTGGTTGACAAATCGCTTGGGTTTTGGTTTCCCCTATGGAACTTTTTTTATTAATATTAGCGGTTGTTTAATCATGGGGTTTTTCACAAGTTTAGCTATGGAAAAAACAGCGCTGATTTCTCCAGAAATTAAGTTAATTGTCGCCACAGGATTTTTAGGTGCATATACTACTTTTTCTACTTTTGGTTTAGATACGGTTGGTTTGTTGCAACGTGGTAATTGGTTGGCTGCTACTGGTTATTTTTTTGGTAGTACAATCTTGGGAGTTATCAGTGTTCAATTGGGGATGATTATTGCGAGAATTTTTAATTGAAAGTTTTTAATTGAAAGTTCTGATTTTACACCAATGATCCCCCGGGTTAATTTACCGGAGGGATCACGTTTATATAGGTAAATGAATGATTTTTTTCTCACCCAGGGGCGCACAGGCGCGAAGAGAAATTATTGATTTGAATTGATTTGAATTGATTTGAAGTCTAGCCCACAGCATTAGGTAATGGTTTTTTGGGTGTCGCTAGTTGTAGGATGATATCTAGCAACCAAGGGGCAAGACGTTGACATAATACGGCTAAATGAGATTGCCATCCCACTAGGATTTCTGGTGTATCTTTTTCTATTCCAATTACGAGGGCTTGGGCGACTTGTTCGGGTGTCATGGGAATCACACCGCGAAATGATTTTAAGTCCCGCACCATGTCTGTTTCGGTGAGGGAAGGAAGTAAAGCAATGACGCGGATATTGTGTTGGGCCAGTTCTTGACGTAAGGCCTGGGTAAATCCAACAATGGCGAATTTAGTGGCGGAATATGTGGCCATTGTCGGTGCGGCAACTTTTCCCATTAAACTGGAGACATTGACAATGATCCCCTTTTTTTGACTAACCATGCGTTTGGCTATTAAGCTGGTTAGGGTATACATTCCCAATAAATTAACGGAGAGTTCTTGTTGCAGTTGGGGAAGTTTTGATTGCAAAAATGAGTTTTGATGGGCGACACCAGCACAATTTACGAGTAGATGAATCGGTCCATAACTGCGCCAAAGTTGGGCTACGGCTATATTAACATAAATTGATTGAGTTAAGTCTAAGGCCATGATTGTAGTTTCTACACCCAAAGCTTCGATTTGGGCGGCTACTTCGGCTAACTTTTGCCGATCGCGTGCTACTAATATTAACCTTTTCATGCCTTGTTTGGCTAATTCTAAGGCGATCGCTCGACCAATGCCACGGGAAGCTCCGGTAATTAGTGCAACTTTTCCTTGAATCTTCATCGTTTTTCAACTCCAAATTTTTCATGTCTCGTCTTCATGTATTGCGTTTTTGGCAATCAACAGATAGGACGATTGATGAACGGTAAACAAAAATCAAACCTAAAGTGTCAGGAATTAGGCCATTGCAAATATTTTGATTCTCCGTTGTTGAACGGGAATTTTTACTAATGACTAATGACTAATGGCCAATCACCAATGACCAAGTAAAAGACTTTTGGCAGGATAGATAAAGCTCATTGATTTTACCTCTCTAAATGATCCGAGCATTCACCAGCGCTGTCGTACTCACACACATTAGCAACAAAATCAAGTTATTGCAAGATTTTTTAATCAGGATTTCTGATTAATAATTTTCGTATAATATATATATCTGGATTTTAATTTATATAAGTTTTTATTAATAGTGAGCAATTAATATCTTGATCCCCTTACAATTCCTCAATTTTTGTGACAATGAATACATTTTTAAACTTATTCAAGACAACAAATTCAGCAGAATTTGTTGTGTATTGGTGACAATTTCCATTAAAAAGGCACTAATTTATAAAAATAAGACGATAATTATTAAATCTTGTGGGGTGGGCATACTATGGCTAACGCCACGCTACGCGAACGGCAAACTCAGTACAAGTCTTGCCCGCTAAATATGTACCTCATAACACCGGGAAGTGCTGTAAATCTTGTAGGGTGGGCATCTTGCCCGCCAGATTTATACAAATTAAATACACAACAGCTTAAAATCTCAAATTTTTCGCCTATAAAGCTTTCAGAAAATTATTAAGTCAGAATCAGGATATCCAGGATTTGAGGATTTACAGGATTTTATTTTCTGATGAAAGCTTCCCCAATTCTGACATAATTAATTAGATGAACGAGAAAATTACTCCCTTCCCACACAAAGATAACTGATG
>NZ_KE384644.1:0-298 GCF_000426905.1 Dolichospermum circinale AWQC131C | reverse complement strand
AAAAAAATTAACAGTAATACCAAATTAATGGAACGCAGATAAACACAGATAAACACAGATAAACACAGATAAAGATAGATAATCGAAAATCAAAACATGATACTGTTAAACAACATCCTGATATGGCTAACGCCACGGTTCGCTATCAGACAAATGCAAAATTGCTGTTACTCTCTGAGACTAAAGCCCCTCTGCGTGAAATAAAATCATAATCTTAATCAGCAACGCCAACACCGGCGTTGCTGAATTAGGGTATGATTAGGGGAAGGAGCGATAGCGAAGCGCTGACTTGTCAGTT
>NZ_KE384643.1:7523-13092 GCF_000426905.1 Dolichospermum circinale AWQC131C | reverse complement strand
TTAATCCTGAAACTCTTTCCAGTCAACACTTGTAAGTTATTCTCTTACATCGAACTCAGGTTATCAACAGTATTAAATCCCAATTGTTGACATAAAAACACCGCTTGTTCTTGAATTTCTGCTGCACTCAAAAAGGTTAAAACAACTCTTTCTGAATCTGCTGGTGCATATTCAATTTTACATTCTGTACCCGTTGCGTGTCCTTCTGCACTATATAATAATTCTCTCTCTAATAGTGCATTAATCAACATTGATTTACCCGCACTAAAAGCACCAGCAAAGACAATTTCAAACTTGGGAGAAATGGCTTTATCTAAGGAAATTTGCACAGGTGTAACGTCTTGAGAACGTAAAGCTGTTTCTTGCTGTAAAAGTTGGAGAATAGATTCAACTTGTGCTTGTAATTGCTGACATTGAGGGATTAGACTTGACATAGAAAGTAGTAAACAAGGTTTATCAGCATTGTAATACTACTTGTCGCAGTTTGGCTACATTATCCCCAATGCACCACGAGTCACACCTAATTGATTTTGTAATTTTAATTTCTGCCACAGTTGTGAACCTGTCATTTCCCCTTGCAGTAATTTTTGATAACTTTGTATCGTTTTTTGTACTTGTTCTGGTGTTTCGTTGACAAATTCAATGCGGAAGTGCTGTAAACCCAATTCTATCAACCGTTGTACATATTCCGCGCCGGTCTGTGCTGTACTATTATATACTGTATTTCTACATCCTGCGTCTGCTTTGAGAATGTGTTCACTACCTACCCTGTCCCTAATTGTTACCGCTTGTGTTTCGCAAGGTCTACCGCAATTGGTGTAATCTGTTCCTGTAGATAAAAAGGCACAAAATACACAATGTTCCATGTGAAACATGGGAATATGTTGATGTATTGTGACTTCAAAGTTTGAGGCTGGATAATTGGTAATTAAATGTTCGAGTTGGTTAATATTTAAGTCGTAAGATGCTGTTAATCTTTCTAAATTAAAGCGGTTTTTAAAGTAATCTGCGGTTAAGGGATTAGCAATATTTAGGGAGAAATCACCAATACATCTTTCTGTGGTAAAATATTCTAATTGATCATAATTTCTGATTAAATAACCATCAGCTTGAGAAGCCTGAACTTGTTTTAAAATCCAGGTTTCTCCGGGTTTGGTTATGCGAGGTGGTGTCACAAAAATGCTGATTTCTGCTTGAGATTCTCGCACCATTTTTACTGCTGCTTTATAGTTGCGTGGATCTTCAAATTCACAATATATGGTTTTGATATTTGCTGTTAATACTGCTTTTAATTGTGCGATATTTCTGACTAAAACAATCAAGGAAGGAGACGCGGAAACATCTGTAGATTTAAAAATAGTAGACTTAGGAATAATTATATCTTGCCATTTTGCGTGATGATTTAATTCCCAAAGTTTGGGTTTACTTCTCAATTCTTCTAATTTCCTGACTATTTCCCGACGCATTCGGTTTAATTCACTCACAGGTAACATGATTTTACCGTTGAGATGATCTATGAAATTATCTAAATGAAAAGGTGTATTTCCTAAGCGGCCAAATTGTTCTTTTAATCTTTCTTTAGAGAGAGGTTTGGTATGTGCTTCGACTATAAATATTTCTGATTCTACCTGAACAATATTACCCAATTCATCACCACATACAGCTATTAATTTTTCTCCAATTTCTCCATATACTTCTATATTAATTGGTCTGGTAAATTGGGGATTTTCTCCGGTATAACTTTGACGAATTTGTTTATCTAATTCTGGGTCGTTGGTTTTCCAAACTTTATCACCTATATGGATACTATGAAAGTTTAAATCATTTCTGCCAAAAGTTAATATTGTATCTTGACCATTGGGGATAACTGCATATATTCTTCCCCCTTCTTCTTTTCTTTCGGGGTGTCCACAATCAAAAACAATCCCATCTCCCGGTTTAACGGGTGCTGCTAATTTGACTGTTATTTCTGCATTTCTAATCCGAGTCACTTCTCCTAAATAAACACCCCGTTTTTTACCAAATCTTCCATGTACTAACTCCTGATTATTAATTCCCTCAAACCAACCTGTATATAGTCCGCGAGAAAATGCCATTTCTAAATTATATTGGTCTTTTTCTCTATGAGAAAATGTCTCTATGTTAGTTGTGATAATTTGATTTAAGGCTTGACGATAAACGCGAGTTACATTAGCAACATATTCTGGTGTTTTTAAACGTCCTTCAATTTTTAAAGAAGTAATTCCAGATTTGACTAACTCTGGTAAAACTTCCAAACCTGCTAAATCTTGAGGACTTAATAAATATTTGCGATTACCTAAATTCACAACTTCCCCACTAGCAATTAAATCATAAGGCATTCTGCAAGCTTGAGCGCATTCTCCTCGATTTGCGGAACGTCCTCCTAAGGCTTCGCTGGTTAAACATTGTCCAGAATATGCGACGCACAAAGCACCGTGAACGAAAACCTCTAAGGGTAAAGCAGTATTTTTTGATAATATTTGTGCTTGAATTTTATTAATTTCTAAAATTGAACATTCCCGCGCTAAAACTACTAGTTGACAACCCAAAGATTTAGCGAATTGTACCCCCGCAACACTGGTTATAGTCATCTGCGTTGAAGCGTGTATGGGAAAGTCCGGGGAAAGATGACGAATTAGCCGACAAATACCCACGTCCTGAACGATGACAGCATCCACACCAGCAGAAATGATAGTTTTGAGGTATTGCTGTGCTTCCGTTAGTTCCTGGGGAAAAATCAGGGTATTCAGAGTGATATAGCCTTTGACTCCCCTTAAATGCAGAAACTCCATTAATTCCGGTAAATCTGCTGCTGTGAAATTTTCAGCCCGCATTCTCGCGTTAAATTTCTCTAAACCAAAATAAATCGCATCTGCACCATTTTCTACGGCTGCTTTCGCGCATTCCCAGTTACCAGCGGGTGCTAGGAGTTCAGGGAGTTTAAGGGTAGGGGTGGTAGTGCCTGTCATTTTGGTTAAGTTAGGGTTATGTTGAGTTTATAGATTGTATCTAAATAAATTGGCGGAAAGATGGTACATAACTAAATATTCATGACAAACTTTACCACCTACTGGGGGTAGCGGCAGGACGAGAACTTAGTACCGCAGGGTCAAATTCAAAAGTCACTTACTTGCCTTTTTTCTGTTTAATATTTGTCAAAGCAGTTTGATAATCTTGCCTATCTGGATGTAATTCTACCAACTTTTCTATCAAAGCGATCGCTCCTTGATTATCTCCCAAATTTAACCTCAGAATAGACAATTTTTCCAGGGCTGTTTGATTATTAGGTTCACGCTGTAAAACCAATTCATAACCCTTAATTTGTTGCTGTAAATCAGTTTCAGCCGATTTTACTACAGGTTGTTGTGGTTTTTGCCAAGTCTGTTGGAGAAAATTTAGTCCCCCAAATAACATTGAACCACCAAATGAAACTAATCCAATATATGTAACAATTCTTTTCTTTCTCTCGATTTGCTGACCACGCTGAACTAAGTAATCATTTTTTGCTTTAGTCATATCAAAAACTGCTGTTGTCTAAATTGCAGCATTCCTCTTCATTATTAGACTACCCACAATTTCTCCAAAAATATCATCCAATTTTAGATTTTATATTTTATATTTTAGATTTTGAATCAAAAATGGCATCAATGTAAAATCAAGCCGCCACGAGGGGGAATAGTTAAACAAAGATGATCGCATTTCCATGATATATCTCCATTCCCAAATAAAAGTTGATTGGGCCGATTTTGCAATTGCAAGTTACTACAATCTATATTCACTGTTATAGATTCAGTTCCCACATTCACAGCAATAATTAATTCTTGATTTTCTAAGGTTCGTGCAAATATGTAAACTGTTGCTACTGCATAGAGAATCTGATAGTTACCAATTCGCAAAGCTGGGTAATTATTGCGGAGAGAAATTAATTGTTTGTGAGTATTTAAAATATCGTGATTCCAGTTAGATTCTGGCGGAAAAACACGACGACAATCAGGATCTTTTCCTCCAGGTAAACCAACTTCATCACCATAGTAAATACTCGGCGCACCGGGAAAAGTAAATAATAGCAAATTGCATAATTCTACACTAGTTTGATCGCCATTAGCAATGGTAATTAATCTAGATGTATCATGACTACCAAGCAGGTTTAATTGAGTTAATTGAATTTCCCAGGGATAAAGTTCTAAAAGGGATTGAATTTTAGTAGCATATTCAGCCGCATCTAGGGCAGGATAGGGGTAATAACTGTTATATTTAACTTCTTCTAAAACGATGCGATCGCCCACTACAAAGGCTAGGACAGCCTGATTAAATAAATAATTAAGAACCCCATCAAATTGTGTACCATCGAGCCATTCACGGGCATCTGACCAGACTTCACCCACAATATAACCATGGGGATTAATACCTTTAACTCGTTGACGAAATTCCTGCCAAAAACCAGGAGTTTTAATCTCATAGGGTACATCTAAACGCCAACCATCAATACCAAATTCTAACCAATATTCAGCAATTTTCATGATATATTCCCTAACGTCTGGATGATCATGATTAAAAGTTGGTAAGGAGCGAATACCAGCCCAAGAAACATAATTAGCCGGTAAATTACCATCATAGGGAGCAAGCGGCCAATTTTCAATTTTAAACCAATTTATCCAAGGAGAATTAGAGCCATTTTCTAAAACATCATGGAAAAAGAAAAACCCGCGACTAGAATGATTAAAAACACCATCAAGGACAACTTTCATATTACGATCATGGGCAGCATCTAACAACTCTCTCAAAGCTTGATTTCCTCCCAACATAGGATCAACTTGATAATAATCATGGGTATGATAACGATGATTACTCGCAGATTGAAAAATGGGCGTAAAGTAAATAGCAGTAACCCCTAAATCTTGAATATAATCTAATGATTCTAATACTCCCCATAAGTCCCCTCCTTTATAACCTTGAATTGTCGGTATAGCATCCCAAGCTTCTAAATTACTATTATTTAAAAAGCTGGAACGGGAACGCTGACTTCTGGTAAATCTATCGGGAAATATTTGATAAAAAACCGCGTGTTTAACCCAATCTGGTGTTTGAATTTGCATAAAATTATCCAAAATTATCTAAAATGAACGGCGAAAATAGCAAAAAGTATGCTATGATTATTCACAATACCCAGTTTTTACGAGTTTACAGTAATTAGTTCTATAATGGTATACGTCAAGCGCGTTGAACTTACCAATTTCAAGTCCTTCGGTGGTACTACTTCTGTACCTCTACTACCAGGTTGTACTGTCATATCTGGTCCCAATGGTTCTGGGAAATCAAATATCCTTGACGCTTTGCTGTTTTGTTTAGGCCTGTCTAGTTCTAAGGGTATGCGGGCAGAACGTTTACCCGATTTAGTTAATAACGCTCAAAAACATCAGGGACGTTCAGCACTGGAAGCTAGTGTAACTGTAACTTTTGATATTTCCGATATCTCCCGCAGAGACGCACAGACACAGAGGGAGGAAGGGGAGGACGGGGAGGAAGTAGGGGAAGCAGAAGAAAATCT
>NZ_KE384643.1:4252-7429 GCF_000426905.1 Dolichospermum circinale AWQC131C | reverse complement strand
AAAATCCAAAATCCAAAATCCAAAATCCAAAATCAAGGGAGGACGGGGAGGAAGTAGCGGAAGAAAATCCAAAATCTAAAATCCAAAATCCAAAATCCTCTGACTGGAGTGTTACCCGTCGGTTGCGGGTGTCTCAACAGGGTGGTTATACGTCTAATTATTATATTAATGGTGTACCTTGTACTCTGACTGAGTTACATGAGGATTTGGAGAGATTGCGGATTTATCCTGAAGGTTATAATGTGGTTTTACAGGGTGATGTTACTAGTATTATCTCGATGAATGGCCGCGAACGTCGAGAAATTATTGATGAGTTGGCCGGAGTGGCAACTTATGATCGTAAGATTGTTCAAGCTAAGTCAACTTTGGATGAGGTGAAGGATCGGGAAGATAGTTGTCGTATTATTCAGAATGAATTAACTGTACAATGTGAGCGACTTTATCAAGATCAGGCTAAGGCTCAAAAGTATCAACAGCTACGGACGGAATTTCTGGAAAAGCAATCTTGGGAAGCAGTTCTATCTTGGCGTTCTCTGCAATTACAACAGGAAAAGCTGGTTTCACAGGTTGAAGAAAGCGATCGCAATTTCAGGGATTTTACTAATCAGTTAACAACAATTAATACCCAAATTGAAGAGAAAAATACTGAACTAGAACAACGCAATCTCCGGGTTAAGGCTTTGGGTGAGGAGGAACTTCTAGTAGTTCAATCTGAACTTGCTACTCAAGAAGCGGAACGCAAACAACTCCAACGACAACAAGGGGAATTGGAAGTATCTATCCAAGAATCTACAAAACGTTTAAATCAAACTTATCAGGAAATTCAACAATATCAACTCTCTTTAGAGGAGGCTAGGAAAAGTCATATTGTAGAGACGTTCCGTGAAACGTCCCTAAAATCAGAACGTGATACCGCTCAACAAAATTTAGAAAGTTCTCGTCAAGCTGCGGCGGAAGTTGCTAGTGCTTCGGAAGCTTGGGTACAACAACAAACCGAACTAAATCGGAATATAGAATCTTTACTACATATTCTTGAACCTCAACGCACGGAACAAGCTCAATTACAAGAACGCAATACTCAATTACAACTGCTGATTTCTGAACAATCTCAATTAATTGCAACTTTACAACCCGAATTAACTCAAAAACAAGTTGAATTTGCACAAGTCGAGACAGAATTTAATGCTGCTAGTTTACCTATTCAGAATTTAGCGGAAAATCTCACCGCCACAGAACAAGAGTTACAAATTCAACAAGATACTCAAAAGCGGCTTTTACAAGAACAACGGGAGAAACAACGTCAGTTAGATAAATTAGAAGCACAGACTCAAGCCCAACAAGAAATACAAGGAACACAAGCTAGTAAAGTAATTTTACAGTCAGAAATGCCCGGTTTGTGCGGTTTGGTAGTGCAGTTGGGGAAGGTTGAACCTAAGTATCAATTAGCATTGGAAACCGCTGCTGGTGGTCGGTTGGGGTATATTGTTGTGGAAGATGATAGTGTAGCCTCTGCGGGAATTGAACTCTTAAAACAAAAAAAGGCAGGAAGGGCAACTTTTTTACCTTTGAATAAAATTAAAGTCCCTAAATTTACTCAGGACGCAACTCTGCGTTTAGCTGATGGTTTCGTTAATTATGCCGTAAATTTGGTAGAATGCGATCGCCGTTATCTAGATGTTTTTACTTATGTTTTTGGTAATACGGTGATTTTTGCTAGTCTGGCTCAAGCGCGAAAAAATATCGGACTCTATCGCATTGTCACTTTACAAGGGGAATTATTAGAAACAAGTGGAGCAATGACGGGAGGTAGTAGTAGCCAGCGTTCCTCTTTGCGGTTTGAAAAAGGTGAAACTGGGGAAGGGGAAGAGGTCGGAAATTTAAAAACTCGCTTAATGGATATTGATCGGATTTTAGAACGTTGTGGAGAAGCTATTAATACTTTAGCAACTTCCATGAAAGCCCTGAGTCAAGAATTAACAGAAGCACGTCAAGCAAAGAGAGAACAACAATTATATTTAGAACAATTAAATAAAGAGATTAAGAATTTAACAAGCCAACTAGAAAATACTCGCAGTCAACTTTCCCAAAATACGGAAAAATTCACAACTGCACAATCCCGTTTAGAAATTTTAAATCGGGAATTACCAGCACAAGAAACTCAATTACAACAATTGAGACTGATATTAACTGATTTAGAATCTTCCCAAACTCCCAAAGAATGGCAACAAATCCAAAGTACCATGAAAATGCAAGAACAAGAATTGCAACAACGGGAAACAGCACTAAGGGATGGACAACAACAGTTAAAAAATCTAGAAAATCAACAACAGCGGTTACAAGAAAAAATAGAAGAATCCCAAGCGCGAGTTATTCAATATCAACAGGAAGAAACAACCAGTAAACAGCAAGCAGCAACAGTCAATAACCAAATTGAAGAATTAAATCATTTAATTGCTGTCAATGAGAGTAATTTGCAGAAATTGGCAGAAAATTTAGGAGAAGAGAAGAAAAATCGGGATCTGACAGAAACAGAATTGCGATCGCTCTTATTGCGTCAACAGCAATTACAATGGGAAATAGAGAAACTGGCACAAACCCAGGAAAAACGTCGAGAAGACCTAACAGCGCTACAAAACCAGTTAAGAGACTTAGGTGCAGAATTACCCAGTCCCCTGCCAGAAATTCCTGGTAAAGTTAACTTAGAAGACCTACAAAAAGAATTACGGAGTTTAAGCAAACGCTTACAGGCCATGGAACCTGTAAATATGTTAGCCTTGGAAGAATACGATAAAGTCAAAGGTCGTCTCCAAGAACTTACCGAAAAATTAGAGACTTTGGAAGGGGAACGAACAGAATTATTATTAAGAATTGAAAACTTTACCACGTTACGTCAAAAAGCATTTAAAGAAGCCTTCGACGCGGTAAACGAAAATTTTCAATCAATTTTCGCCATTTTATCAGATGGGGACGGTTATTTGCAACTAGATAATCCTGACGATCCCTTTAACAGTAGCTTAAACCTAGTCGCACACCCCAAAGGTAAACCCGTCCAACGTCTTGCTTCCATGTCTGGGGGGGAAAAGTCCTTAACTGCGTTGAGTTTTATATTCTCCCTCCAGCGTTATCGTCCCTCCCCATTTTACGCCTTTGATGAAGTGGATATGTTTTTAGATGGGT
>NZ_KE384643.1:0-4219 GCF_000426905.1 Dolichospermum circinale AWQC131C | reverse complement strand
ATTAGCGAGAATGATTAAACAACAGGCTCAACAAGCACAGTTTATAGTCGTGAGTTTGCGCCGGCCGATGATAGAATCAGCACAGCGCACAATTGGGGTGACTCAAGCTAGAGGTGCATATACTCAGGTTTTGGGTATTAAGTTACAATCATCTAATTAAGTAATAGGTAAGAGATAAGAAGGGTAATAAAAATGATCTTTTCAATTACCCATTACTAATTGTCAAGTTTCTCTTAAAATATAGTGATGTAGATAAACCGGATTCAAGATTGCCTACGGCACAGCAAACAGCACGTAACCGATGATACAATACATTTAATTTTTATCAGTTATTCAAATGCCCAAATTTAGGTACAAATAACGCTATGCAAGTAAAAATCATTGGAAAAGCAAAAGATTTACGAACAAATACAGATATTCTTTATGCTCAATTATCTATACAAGACTATTTAGATTTAGTCGGTGATAACTTTGATGATTATGAACCCCAAAGAAAACGTGAAAAATATAAAGCATATGAACGCATGAAAATTGACATCATGAAAGGTGCTTTGTTACCTTCCATAACTCTCGCAGTAAAACCAGAACTGGTGAGCGATATATTACCCATTGTACAAAAAGATGATTGGCAAGAACTCGAAAGCGCATTAAGTAAACCAGGACAAGTAAATATTTTAGATGGATTACAACGGACGTTTATTCTAAGCGACATAGCTAAGGAGAATTTTGACTTTAATTCAGAACAGAAAGTTCTTGTAGAGTTCTGGCTTGAAGGTAACATCCGAAATCTTATTTACCGGATTATTGTCCTAAATGCAGGACAGAAGCCTATGTCTATGAAACATCAGATCGGTCTTTTATTCATCACTCTAAATGACACACTTAAGGCCGAAATACCAGATATTGAAATTTTCAAAGAAAAAGAATCTGCACGCCGAAAAAAAGCTAGGAAGTACCCTCTTGATAGAATTGCCACCGCATATCAAAGTTTTATAACCAAAAGTCCAGAAACACAGAGACAAAATGTTGTCGCACAGAAATTAGTGGAAGAAGAAATTTTAGATTCTACAGAAGAACAACTTGGAGATCAGTTTGATGCTTTCAAAAATTATCTAAGAATTTATGCTGATTTAGATGTTGAAGTATCTCGAATATATATAGGAAATGCTGATCAAGAAATACCAAATGGTATAAAATGGTTTGGAGAAGAAAGTGTTATAAACTCTTTTTTCGCCGCCCTTGCCCTTGTATCTAGCAATAATTCAGAGCGAGTACAAAAGGCTTTAGATACTCTTCTACAATTACTTAAAGATACAAAAGAAGATGATGATCCTCTCGCGTTAGGAAAATTACAGGAGTTAGAAAGTGGATTTAATCCGCGTAAGGTAAGTCTGGGCTTTGCAAAAAGGAAACTTCTGACAGATGGATTCAAAGAATACTTTCGTGAGGAAGGAAAAGTACCTTTTCTTAATTGTTGGATAACAGCAGCAGAATAACTATGAACTATGATGATTTAAAAGAACTTGATGATAGCGATCTTCGCTATGATAGAACTCACTTCTCTGAGCATGATGGTATTTGCACTTTGAACGGGATGATACCGATAGAAGTAGATGCTGTATCATTTTCTTACGAAGGTGATTTAGACATTGAAGTTTGTAATGAGCATGATAATTTTTTGGGTTTTCTCTGTATATGTAAATCTCTTACTGATATAAATAGTTTAACAGACGCAAGGTATATTGCTTATATACATGAAGTTGATAAACATGAGTTTGGATTTAGACTTCCCTTCAAATTTACTAAAAACTATTTAGTGATTGATGTATCTGAATATGACAACTATAAAAATAAATATATGAGTTCTGCCCCTATTTGGGGAGGATTTTTTCATTCAAATGCTGAATCTAGCTTACAGGAAGCATATCGTTTTCAGCCTTCTAAATTGATTGCTAGAACTGGAATTGAACTTCCAACTAGATATCATCAAGAAAGTTCGATGCGTTCAGTAGTCCAGCCCTATGCTTTTGAAAGATTTTTGAAGCTGTATCACCTGCTGGAACTGATTTTTGACTGGAACTTAGTTCAGGAAATAAAAAGTTTAAATGATGATTTACAAGGAATAGGACAGTTACTTAATGAATATAGTGGCAATAACGAACTTGAAAGGCTAAAAGTTTTACTTAAAAGCAAATGTAATGATAATAAAAAGATTGATAAAATTGCAAATTGTTTAAATAAAATTAAATCCCCAGATTATTTAGATAAAGGAATTAAGATTTTTTTCAATTATAGTAAAAGCGGCAATCCTTACAAAATCAGTAATATAACTCCATTTCCGGATCTAATGTCACATGGAGGATTTAGTCGAACTAACACTAAAGAAAACAATCCAAACAACATTCAAGGTATAACAAACAAGGGTTATGATAATTTAGTGATTGAGTTTTCAGCTTATTGTATATATCGTGTGAGATGTTGTATTGCTCATAATCGCATAGGTGAGTACGTTATGTCCAATGATGACGAAGGATTCGTAGTTGAATTTGCTGAACCCTTGCTTCGTGAGGTACTATGTCAAATATTTAGTCGGTGAATAGTCAGAAACATAGAGCAATGCGATCGCATTTACCAAACGAGTAAAATGATTGGGATTCAGTGTTAGGAAAACATTTACTTCTACTTTTAAAGCATATCCAAAATCGCATTAGTAAAGCTCAACTTGATCAAGTACGTCAGTTTTTTGCTATAGTGCGATCGCTTGTAAGTTAGATTGATAAATTGCGATCTCTCGTAGGTTGAATTGATAAATTGCGATCTCTCGTAGGTTAAATTGATAAAGTGCGATCGCTGGTAGGTTGGATTGATAAAGTGCGAGTTCGGCACTTACGCCCTGACCAAATGCGAAAAACCCAATAACAGCTTAACCAAACCTACAGTTTTAAATACATCAGCCAAAAAATAATTTAATCATCATAATTCTAGCCAATTCTCTAAACTTAAACCCTCAACTCTGGCCAAATCACTATCATTAGAAACCACAATTAAATCTTTAAGAATAGCAGTAGCAGCGATTAAAACATCTTCAGTTTGAATTGGTACACCCCTTAATCTCAAATTAGCATGAATTTGGGCAGCTTTTTCTAAAATTGCCAAATCATCTAAGAAAATAATCGGATATTCTTGACAAAATTCCTCAAATCTTGCTCTTTGTTTTGGTGCATCAACCGCTAAAAAACCTCGCCTAATTTCAAAATAGGTGATACAACTAATAAAAATCTTTTCTTCCTTAGACTCACTAATTGTAATCTTGTGAAGAATTTGGGAATTTTGTTTGAGTGCTAAAGAAACAATATTAGTATCTAATAAATAATTCATAAATTTTCTATTTTCTTTTAACTGCATCATCAAAAATTGCCATTTGTTCAGGAGTAAAATCCTCTCCTATTTTAGCCAAAAGGTGTAGAGCCATGATACCACTACAACGCTTTTTAAGACTTTCTTCTGATATCTGACTAAATTCTTCCAAAGAAAAGTTTTCTTTAAATACTTTTACTAAATCTTGAACCATTTTCGTATAATTTAGATCCTCTTTAAATAAAGGACGTTCTTCCATTAAAATAGCAACAACATTCTCAATTCTCTTAATTATTGATTCTTGTTTCATATCAGTTGATAACATAAGTATTACCTCACTAAATAGTCTTTATGTCCATTATATCAAGTTTGTGAACTTTTGGCAATGATTTATACTAACACTTTTGAATCACCAATGAGTCCCTAAAAGTTTGTAGCGCCTTTTTCGGAGTAACTTCTCAAGAGAAAGTCAAAATCATATCAGTGCGTAAGCGTTGCGCTCCCCAGGAATCGCTTGTAGGTTAGATTGATAAAGTTAAAATTAGAACCCACATTCCGCACCCCCCAGTGTCACAATCGGTAATTTCGGATTTTTGAGGACTTGTGAGGATAATTTTAATACAGAATGGTCTAAAGTTTAGGTAGCGATAGCGAAGCGCTGCTGCAAGCAGTTCGCCAATCTCAAATCCCCAAATGACCATTTTTCGTTGTGTGACAGTTTAGGGTGCGGAAGGCGGGTTAAGAGGATGACTAGAGACAGTCTGACTAAATAAGATTATATGCCACTGCACAATTTCACCGTTATACCAAAGCGATCGCACCATTAATATGTTATAAGAGGTGGATATGTTTTTAGATGGTG
>NZ_KE384642.1:153229-153500 GCF_000426905.1 Dolichospermum circinale AWQC131C | reverse complement strand
GGAATTATTATCCTGTTTAGCGATCGCTCCTTTCCTTTATCATACCCTAATTCAGCAATGCCAAAACACCCTTAACTATACCTAATCACTCCCAGATTAAAAGTTCGACATTAAGATCGATCTGTACTCAAGCTGGAATATCACGGGAAGATTTTTTAGCAGCATACGAACAAGCATAATCTTATGATCATTATCCTGTAAATCCTTAAATCCTGTAAATCCTGATTCAGAGAATAATATAATTACCTCGTAGCAAATATCTTGACTGAAA
>NZ_KE384642.1:145966-153212 GCF_000426905.1 Dolichospermum circinale AWQC131C | reverse complement strand
AAAAAAATTAACAGTAATACCAAATTAATGGAACGCAGATAAACACAGATAAACACAGATAAAGATAGACAATCAAAAATCAAAACATGATACTGTTAAAAAACATCCTGTTAATGCTTAAATCCTGGACATCCTGATTCAGACAATTTCTCCAACCAGCAACTTAGATTAGATACTTGTTACACAATTGGCGAAAGTCTTCACCGCGCATTTCAAAGTTAGGATACTGATCAAAACTAGCGCAAGCGGGAGATAGTAATACTACTGAAGCTTGATGTTTTTTCGCTAGTTCCCCAGATAAGGACACGGCGTTTTCCATGGTTTCGACTATGTGATAATTACTATATCCCACTTCTTGCAGACGTTTAGAAAATGCCAGTGCTGCGTTACCTATAAGTAAGACAGCGGCGGCTTTAGCTTTAATTTGTGCCAACCAGGCGGTATCATCTCCCGCTTTAGCTTCTCCACCAGCGATTAAAATAGTGGGGCTTTGCACAGATGCTAAACCTACCGCCGCTGCGTCGTAATTAGTGGCTTTACTATCGTTAATAAAATCAACTCCTTGCCAATTGCAGATATGTTCTAAGCGATGGGGAACACCAGGAAATTCACGGACAGCTTGGGAAATGGCGGTAATATCTATACCTGCTAATCTAGCAGCGGCGACGGACATGAGCAGATTTTGCTGGTTATGTTCCCCTACCATTCGCAATGCAGATACCTCGACAATGGCTTGGGGTGTAGCGGTGATTTTTTCCATTACCCAGCCATTTTCTATATAAAAGCCTTTTTCACCAATCAGAAATTCTTCACCCTTAACGCTTGTCCAATAGGCCTGAGGCCAATGATTTAATCCTAATTGACGCAAGTAAAGATCATCACCATTAAATATTTGTAACTGGGAATTGTGTAATAATTTGGCCTTGATATGATAGTAATTTTCTAATGTTTTGTGACGGGCTAAATGATCTGGTGTGAAAGTTGTCCAAATGCCAATGCGAGGTGCTAAAGTTACAGAAGATTCGATTTGATAACTGCTAATTTCGCCAATTATCCAATCAGGGCGATTTTGGATTTGAGATTTGAGACTTTGGATTGCTACCTCACAAGCAGCATAGCCGATATTACCACAGGCGGGAGCGTTTAATCCTGCCGTTTGGAAAATAGCCGCAATTAAGGCTGTGGTAGTGGTTTTACCATTTGTACCAGTAATTCCTACCCAGGGGATATCTTGTAAATGTCGCCAAGCTAGTTCCATTTCGCCGATAGTTTCCATTCCCAGTTCTCGCGCTTGGGCTAAAATAGGAATATCCCAAGGAACTCCGGGACTGACAATTATTAACTTGGATAAATCAGAATTGGTAAATTCTGGTGTGGTTTTTAATTTAACGGTAATGTGTTCGCTGGCGAGTTCCTGTTGTTGTTTGAGGAGGGTTGGGGAGGTGCTACTGTCATAAAGTTCTACCTCCCAGCCTTCCTGTTTCAACAATCTTGCCGCAGCAACACCGGACTTTCCTAATCCAATAATTAACGCTTCTGGCATTGACCGTGTATCATCCCTGGTTAAGCTCTACTATAGTAGCGTTAATTGGCAACAATTTAACAAATTTTTGTTGCTTTTGACTACAAATTTTTAACTATTGCACCAAAATCTGCTAGAACGCGACCATGATTTCGCAATAATCCCAGCAAATTTAAGCGATTTTGCTTAATATCGGGATTTGGGTCCATGACTAAAACGCTGTCTTCACCATCAAAAAATGTACCCACGGTAGGAGCGATTTTTGTCAGTGCGGTTACTAACAGTTGATAATCTCGGTTTTTCTGTGCTGCTTGGGTTTGGGGAACTAACTCAACCAAGGCGTTGTAAAATGCAGATTCGGATTTTTTCTGGAATAGTTCGGGGTTAATTAAGGTTTGTGGTTCTAGGGTTTCCAAGTCTAGATTTCCCTGGGCTGCTAACCGGGTAGAACGGTTGACAGTTTCGTAGATTTTATCTAATGTACCATCTTGACGGATTTTTTGTAAATAGATGGCGCGATCGCGGACATCTAATAAATCTACTAATGCACGTTCTGTATATTCAAGATCATTTTCTCCTAAAACCGCATTTACCAAATCATAATCTATCTGTTTTTCATCTTGTAATAAAGTGCGTATTCTTTGGAAGAAAAATTCTCGCAAAGTTTTAATTAGTCCCATTCTATCTTTACGAAAATCAACGGCAAAATTTCTTGCTGTATACTCTAATAAACTTTGTAAATTTATCGGTAAATTTGCCAACCAGGTAATATTAATTATGGCATTAGCAGCGCGACGTAAAGCAAAAGGATCGGAAGAACCTGTAGGAATTAAACCTAAACCAAAGATACTAACTAAAGTATCTAATCTATCAGCTAAACCGACAATTTGACCAGTAAGAGTTTGAGGGAAAATATCATCAGCATTTCTGGGTAAATAATGCTCAAAAATCGCTTTTGCCACTTCTGGGTCTTCACCACTAGCTAAGGCGTATTTTTCGCCCATGATTCCCTGTAATTCTGGAAATTCATAGACCATTTGCGTCACTAAATCGGCTTTACAGAGTAATGCAGCCCGTAATACGTTATTGATTGTATCAGGGAAGTCTGTTTTTTCAATAAAGTTAGCTTTTGTCAGTTGATATACAATCATTCCTGCAATGTCCATGACTCGATTTACTTTGGCACGAACAGAACCTAAATCTTCTTGGAATGTAACTTTTTCTAATTGAGGTAAAAAGCTTTCTAAAGGTTTAGATAAATCAGCTTCATAGAAAAATCTGCCGTCTGCTAACCTGGCGCGAATTACCCTCGCATTCCCCACAGCAATAATATCAGATTTGGCAGGATCTCCATTACTAATGGTGATAAAATTGGGCAATAATTCCTGACATTCTGCATTTTTGAAAACTGGAAAATACCGCTGGTGACTGACCATAACCTCGGTAATTACTTCTTTTGGTAACTTGAGAAATTCCTCCTCAAATTGTCCGATAACTGCTGTGGGATATTCCACTAAATTGACAACTTCCGCTAATAATTCTGGGTAAATTGGGGTATATCCGCCTAATTTTTCCGCCGCTGCTTTAACTTGATTTGTGATGATTTCTCCTCGGTTTTCTGGGGGGACATTTACAAAACCAGAAGCCAATGTTTTGACATATTCTGTAGCGTGGGAAATACTAACAGGTTCGGGGTGTAATACTCTATGGGTGCGAGAAATGCGATTGCTTTTGACAATTTTTGCCCCATTTTCTAATTGTAATGGTAAGATATTCCCATCTAATAATGTCACTAACCACCGAATTGGCCGGGAAAATCGGCCGTCACCATGTCCCCAGCGCATTAACCGCTTGCCTTCCAAGTTCCAGACCCATTGGGGGACAAGTTCGGTTAAAATATCCGCAATGGGACGACCGGGAATTTGCTTATTCACAAAGACAAAATCCCCTTTTTCCGTGGGACGAATTTCTAAAGCAGAAATATCTACACCTTGCTTACTGGCAAAACCAATGGCGGCTTTAGTGGGTTGTCCATCTTTAAAAGCTGCTTGTGCGGGGGGTCCTTTGATTTCCTCTTCTCTGTCTGCTTGTTGGGAGGGTAAACCGGTAATGAGAACCGCTAACCGTCGCGGTGTTCCATAGACTTCAACCACAGCGTCGGGGAGATTATGAGTTGCTAGGCTGTGGGGAATGCGCGATTTCCATTGTACAATAGCATCACTCAAAAAACCGGCGGGTAATTCTTCTGTACCGACCTCTAATAAAAATGCTGGCATAAGATACTGTTTTTAACTTGACGGGGCTGAATATTAGTCAATTCCAATATTGTATGCCATAACCGGTAATAGGTAATAGGTAATAGGTAATAGGTAATTGGTAATTGGTAATTGGTAATTGGTAATAGGTAATTGGTAATTGGTAATTGGTAATAGCAATCTTTGTCTTTAGAAGAAATCTTGAAACTTGGATACATTATTTACAAATTAATAAATAATGATATCCTAGTAAAAAATACGAGGTGAAGTCTCATGCTAACCATAGCACCCGCTCACTCCCACCGCGCTATACTCGCTAATATTTCTTGGCACACTTTTGAAACCATTTTAACAGAAATGGGCAATCATCGCGCTACTCGTCTAGCCTACAACCAGGGAACACTAGAAATTATGACTCCTTTAATGCCTCATGAACATAATAAAAGACTGATAGAAAAGCTCATTGATAATTTAGCAGAGGAACTTAATCTTAATATTAAAAGTACCGGTTCAGTGACTTGTAAACGTCAAGATTTAGCCAAAGGTGTAGAACCAGATTCTAGTTTTTACATCCAAAATGAAGCGATAATGCGAAATAAACAAACTCTAGATTTGACTCAAGATCCTCCACCAGATTTAATTATAGAAGTTGATTATACTAGCGCTTCCCTGGATAGATTACCGATTTATTTGGCTTTAGGTGTTCCCGAAGTTTGGCGTTATGATCATCCGGTAATGCAGATTTATCAACTCAGTAATGGTGTTTATATTCCCTGTGACGTTTCTCCCACCTTTGCTAATTTACCCCTAACTACAGAAATTCCCCACTTTTTAGCACAAAGTCTGGAAATAGGCGAAATTTCTATGATTCGTTCCTTTCGTGCTTGGTTACAAAAATCAAAAATAGAACTCACACAGAAATGACAGCATAGCGAATTAATATGGCTAAATCTTGTGGTGCGGGCATACTTCGACAAGCTCAGTACAAGTCTTGCCCGCTATAATTAGACAAATTCAATCCAGTACATTTTAAGTTTGTAAAATACCCCTCTCCGTCCTGGAGAGGAGTTGGGGTGAGGTTTATCGCAGTAAAGTTAAATTAAACCTATATCTGACTGTTGTGATTCACTGGTTCAGGTTTAAGAATAATGGGATTGGGAAGAGATGGTGATTTAGATACCTTTGTTTCCGCCTGTGCTTGTCCTGTTTGATTCCAGAGAATCATTGAGAGTAAACCATCTACTAAACTGTTACTATTACCATGACCATTGCTGCTACTTACCGTAATGTCAGGGATAATACGGACATTGCGATCGCCTATAATTTGCATTAACTGCATCGCCGTATAACCTTGTTTTCCTAAAGCTTCTACACCGGCGAGGTAGGTTTCCGCTTTAGCGTTACCTGTGGCGCGAATACCTTCAGCCTCCGCGACAGCTTTCAGTTTAATGGCTTCCGCTTCACCGGTTGCTTGCTGAATTTGGGCGTTAGCTTGCAATTGGGCTATTGTCACACCTTGTTCTGATTGTACCAAATCTTGCTGAATATCAGCTAATGCTGTTTCCCTGACCAACATTTGTCGTTGGGTTTCGGCCATTTGCTGCACTTCGTAAGTTTTACGTTGTTCCTCTGCGATTTTCCGTTCTGTCAAAGTGTGCATTAATTCTTCCGGGGGCGTAATTAAACCAATTAAAGAATCCACAGCTTGCACATCATAGGCACGCAAAGCAGATTTAACGTATTCAGAAGCTTCTATTTGGCGCTCGCTACGGGCAATTAAGAAATCCAAAATGGTATATTCTTGAGCGGAATTACGGAAATAATTGCCCACAATGGGACGTAAAACTTGGTCAATGACATTTTGCATCGAACCTAAGCGAGAAATCACTTTTGGCGCGTCTGAAGCCCCAATGTGGATAATTTGAAATATCTCTAAATCAAAGCTAAAACCATCAAATGACAGCAGTTTTAACGCCTTCAAATTAGTATCATATCCGTGCTGTCCCACAATTCTGTCAGTAAAGTTTAAAACGATATTCGTCGTCGGTACTAACTCAACTTTCATCACCTTAGTATTGAGGGGGTGTTTTCCTGGATACAATGGTTCAACCCAAACCCCCTTATGTCCTTGATTGACTAAGTTTCCGTGAGTAAAAGCCGCACCACTGACATCTTCCTGATCTTCACCGACAAAAGAAATCACCACACCGACATAACCAATGGGAATTTCCGTCATCGGTACTTGTTCGATATTTACCAACCAAGGGTTGAGATTCCACGAACCCGATAATAATACCTGTTCTTGTAAACCACGCTGTCCCCCAGCATCAATAAATTTTTGACCATTTTGGAAGTTATCATGGCCACCAATCAAACGTCCAGCAATTTCACCTGCTGCAATTGGTGAACCATCTAACGTGGTGACAATACCAACTTTGTCTGCTGCTACTTCATAAATACGCAATTGTTCTGGACGCATACCATGAGTAGTGGCATTGGCTGTCGTAATAACTTTAAACAAAGCAGTGTTAATACGGTAAGTACCAGCGGTAATAAAAGCAATTTGTCGTCCTTTTTCGCCACCTTTGGTCAAAAATTTGCGAGCATCTTGAAAATTATCACATTCGACAATTTTGCCCAAAATCCGCTCTGGAGGGTTAGAAGCCCCATCAGCGGCGACAACCAGAGCGATTTCTCCTTGGGGGACAATGATTACCGGCTCTTTTTTGACAGCATACTGCCAAGGCCAATAACCCCAGTGCCAACCAGGGGCCAGGGTATCTGCTTGTAAACCAGCTTCACCATTTAAAGCGATTAATCTATTAGGGGGTAATACTTTACCAGAGAAGGTAAATTTTCTGACAACAATGCCCACCTCTCGCTCACCGATAACTACCAGTCCACCGAAGAAAATACAACTACCAATAATAATCACGGGAAAAATGATCAAAGGTTCAATTCCCATCGTTTGATAAGGAATTTGCCGGGTTACAGACTGAGTAATTACGGGCTGAGTTTGACCAGTTTTGGTTGATATTGATACAGAGGTTATTTCTTTTCCTGTTAGTGTTTCTCCGGTAGTGGCATTGGCAGCATTAACACCACCTACTAAAGATAGGGCAGCGATCGCAGATGTAGCCAATGTCACAGATTTATTGTACTTACTCTTACCCAGGGAAAATGGAAAGCTTTTCATATATGTGTACCTCATTGGGGAAATAATTATCTAATTTGTGACTTCACTATGAATCAGCCTGTTTCCTTAAATCCTATCTAAATTTTTTACCAGATTGATTCATCCGTTTAAGAAGGGGTTATAAGCTGATTTTTACAAAACTTATTTTATTGATGTAAGTATTTTGGGAAGTTAGTGGTAGAATAAAAACGGGATTAAAGCCAGACTCAATCGTAACATTACTTTAACTCTTTTCAAAATCACAAGTTCCAAAAGGGGTATCTATTATGGCTA
>NZ_KE384642.1:139131-145938 GCF_000426905.1 Dolichospermum circinale AWQC131C | reverse complement strand
CCCTCCCCGCTTGCGGGGAGGGGGCTTAAAATGTACCTCATAAGAGCGGAAACCCCTGTAACTTCGTCTGGGTTAACGCAACTACCTTAAATAGCACTCTTTGGGATAATGGAACTCTATCATCGCTATAATAGGGAAAGCAATATTTATTAATAAAAAAATTATTATTTATTTGATTTGATAATTTTTGGTAATTCAATATGATTAACAATAAAATTCAACCTAGACAAGCATTAAACAAAGGATTTCTGAGAATTAAACCAATTAGAAATGAGTTTGAGATATTTAAAAGGAATCTGATTACATTAATTAATCAAATTGATGAAAATGAAAGAGAGGAATTTCATAAAAATATTCTTACTGATTTTTTGAAAAATACCTATTATGGTGCTGATTACTTAATCAATATTAAAGCAAGTAATGACCTAGTAATTTATAATGGAAAAGATACTAAAAGCAGTGTTGGTGTAATTTTAGAAGCTAAAAAGGTAAATAACAATGAAATGCTCAAGGTTGATAATTTAAATACTAAAGCATTACAACAATTAGTTTTATACTTTTTACGAGAACGAATTACAAATAAAAATCCAGAAATTAAATATTTAATTGCTACTAATATTTATGAATGGTTTGTTTTTGATGCGACAATTTTTGAAAATTTGTTTGCTCAGAATACACAATTAGTCAAGCAATTTAATGATTTTGAAGAAAAACGTCTATCTAATTCTCGTACTGATTTTTTTTATAAAGAAATTGCTCAACCCGCAATAGATGAAATTCAAAATCAATTAGTTTTTACACATTTTGATATTAGGGATTATCAACAGTATTTAATTAATCAAAATCCTGAAAATGATCAAAAACTGATTCCTTTATTTAAGCTGTTTTCACCACAGCATTTATTGAAACTACCTACTACTAATGATAGTAATAGTTTAAATAAAAACTTTTATAGTGAATTACTACACATTCTTGGTTTAATGGAAATTAAAGAAGGTAGTAAAAAATTAATTCAGCGTAAATCAATTCATGAAAGGGAACAGGGTTCATTAATTGAAAATACTATCACTCGGTTGCAAGAATTACGCAAGATTGATAGATTAGAAAATTCAGAACAATTTGGAGAAAATACTGAAGACAGACTTTTTAATGTTAGTTTAGAATTAGTTATTACTTGGATTAATCGCATTCTCTTTTTAAAATTATTAGAATCTCAATTAATCAACTATCATCAAGGTAATAAGTCTTTTGCATTTCTCAATTTAGCAAAAATTCAAGATTTTGGTAATCTCAACCGTTTATTTTTTGGTGTTTTATCTCATAAACCAGAGGAAAGAGAAAAACATATAAAAAATCTTGTTGCTAATATTCCTTATTTGAATAGTTCTTTATTTGAAGTATCAGAAATTGAACATCAAACAATAGTTATTAGTAATTTAGTCAATGATGAAAAACTTTCTATTTTTAATCAGACAGTTCTTAAAGATAATCATGATCATAAACGTACAGGAAAATTAAAAGCACTAGAATATATTTTTGAATTTCTTGATGCTTACGATTTTAGCAGTGAAGGTACAGAAGAAATCCAAGAAGAAAGTAAAACCTTGATTAATGCGTCTGTTTTAGGATTGATTTTTGAGAAAATTAACGGTTATAAAGATGGTTCTTTCTTCACTCCTGGCTTTATTACTATGTATATGTGTCGGGAAACTATCCGCAGAGCAGTTTTACAGAAATTCAAGGAAATTAAAGGTTGGAACTGTAAAAATATTGATGAATTATATGATAGAATTACAGATAAAAAAGAAGCTAATCAGATTATTAATAGTTTAAAAATTTGTGATCCAGCAGTCGGTTCTGGACATTTTTTAGTTTCAGCTTTAAATGAAATTATTACTATTAAAAGTGAGTTGAAAATTTTACTTGATAAACAAGGTAGAACTTTAAGAGATTATCATCTAGAAATCGAAAATGATGAGTTAATTATTACAGATGATGACGGAAAATTTTTCAGATATAATCCTAAAAATCCAGAAAGTAGACGCATACAAGAAACACTTTTTTATGAAAAACAGACAATTATTGAAAATTGTTTATTTGGTGTAGATATAAATCCCAATTCAGTAAAAATTTGTCGGTTACGTTTGTGGATTGAACTTTTAAAGAATGCTTATTATCAGACCTCACCCCTAACCTCTTTTCCACAAGGAGAGGGGAATCTAGGAGAACTACAAACTTTACCAAATATTGATATTAATATTAAAACTGGTAATTCTTTAATTAGTCGTTTTCCTTTAAATTGGGATTTACGGACGATTTTGAAAAAAAGCGATTGGAATATTGAAAGTTATAGAAATGCTATAAAAACCTATCTCCACCCTGATAATAAAGATCAAAAACAGGAAATGGAACGACTCATTAATGATATTAAGGGTAATATAAGCACAGAAATTAGTAGCAATGATCCGAACATAGAGAAACGAAATCAAAAAATTGCAGAACTTCGTCATTTACGAGATCAAAAGTCATTATTTGTAGAAAGTAAAGCAGAAGCAAAAAGTCGTCAAAAAAAGCAAGAAAAGTTAGAACAAGAAATTAATCAACTCAATGCTGAAATTGAAGATAAAAAAAGCGGTAAATTTTATCAAAATGCTTTTGAATGGCGGTTTGAATTTCCTGAAGTTCTGAATGATGAAGGTGATTTTATCGGTTTTGATGTCGTAATTGGAAATCCTCCTTATATTTCACTATCTAAAATTAAAGAAAAATCTCAAAATGCTTATTTTGAAAATAATTATCAAACTTATACAAAGGGTGCAGATATTTATTGCTTGTTTTACGAAAAAGGAAGTTGTTTATTAAGAAAAGAAGGATTTTTAACTTACATTACTTCTAATTCTTGGTTAAAAACTATTTATGGTGATTTACTGAAAAAGTATTTAATTGAAAATCTGCAACCTCAGACCTTATTAAATATTGAAGATATGCAAATTTTTGAGGAAGCTACTGTAGAATCAAATATTATCATCTTGAAAAAAGATCAAGTTAATGAATTTTTTGATGTTGCTAGTCTCAATAATAATTATCTTATCGGTTCTTCATTAGATGAGTATTTCGATAAAAATTGTTTTCAATTTATAATACCTAATACATCAGAATGGATTATAGGTAATCAAGAAACCGTAAGTTTGAAACAAAAAATAGAGCAATCCTCTAAACTTTTAAAAGAATTTGATATTAATATTAATAGAGGTTTGCTTACTGGACTAAATGCAGCTTTTATTATCAATGAGGAAACTAAAAATCAATTAATTGCTGAAAGCTCTAATTCTGCTGAAATAATTCAGCCAATTTTAAGAGGTAGAGACTTAAAAAAATATAGTTATGAATTTTCTGGATTTTATCTCATTAATACACATAACGGAGTTGCAAAAAATAATATTGAGAGAATTAAAGTTAAAGAAAATTATCCATTTATCTATAATTATCTGCTTTCTTTTCTTCCTGAAATAAAACAACGACAAGATCAGGGTCAGCATTGGACAAATCTTAGAAATTGCGCTTATTTAGAAGATTTTCATAAACCTAAAATTGTTTGGGGTGAAATTTCTGATCAACCCAAATTTGCTTTTGATGACTCTAACTATTATGCTGAAGCTACTACATTTTTAATGACTGGTGAAAAACTTAAATATTTGTTAGCGATTTTAAATTCAAAACTATCAGAATGGTATTTTAACCAGATTTCAACTACTACAGGAATGGGTACAAATAGATGGAAAAAGTATAAAATTGAAATGTTACCCATTAAAGAACCTACGGAAACTGAAGAATTGTTATTAGAAACAATAGTTAATCAAATCCTCGCTGCTAAAAAATCAGATCCAAAAGCAGATACAACTGCATTAGAAGCAGAAATAGATCAGTTAGTTTATCAACTTTATGAACTAACAGCAGAAGAGATAAAAATTATAGCAGGATAAACACCACAAATCTTATCTAAAAGATAAAGCTAATGAAATTAAAATACCAATAAAATAGGGTGGACAAACAGCCCACCCTGAAAATCCAGCAGTTGTAATTAAATTTACACCAAACCACCAGCAGCTTGAAAACGAGCGCGGGCGCGTTTTAATGCTTTTGTAGCCTGGATTTGTGCTTGACGATCATCTGGTTTAACTTGACTTAGAGTAGTTTGTGCTTTATTAAATGCAGTGCGAGCTTCTTCAAGTTTAATTGTGTCGCCCCGTTCTGCACCGTTGACTAGAATTGTCACTTCATCTTCATCAACTTCAGCAAAACCGCCTAAAAGAGCGATCGCTTGCCAATTGGCATTTTTATTAGCCCGAACACGCATAACACCAACATCTAAAGCTGTTAACATGGGGGCGTGTCCACTTAGGACACCCAACTGACCAGTAGTGCTAGGTAAAACTACTTCATCAGCTTGAGCATCCCAAACGATTTTATCTGGGGAAATTACACGAACGGTCAGAGTCATATTCTTTAGTTTCTACTTATGGTTGGTAATTGGTAATTGGTAATTGGTAATTGGGAGGAACTTCTTACCCATTACCCATTACCCATTAGCCATTAGCCTTTGAGCTTTTCTGCTTTAGCTTTAGCTTCTTCGATATCACCTACCAAGTAGAAAGCTTGCTCAGGTAAAGCATCCAACTCACCAGAAAGAATTTGTTTAAATCCTTTAATGGTATCTTCCAACTTCACATACTTACCAGGAGAACCAGTAAATACCTCAGCGACAAAGAAAGGCTGAGACAAGAACCGTTCAACTTTCCGCGCCCGGGCGACAATCAGACGGTCTTCTTCAGACAATTCATCTAAACCAAGAATGGCGATAATGTCTTGTAATTCTTTGTAACGTTGCAGAGTAGATTGTACAGCCCGTGCAGTATCATAGTGATCACTACCAACGATGCCAGGTTGCAACATAGTAGAAGTAGAACCCAGAGGATCAACCGCAGGATAGATACCTTTAGAAGCCAAACTGCGAGATAATACAGTTGTTCCGTCTAAGTGAGCAAAGGTAGTTGCAGGAGCAGGATCGGTCAAGTCATCGGCAGGTACATATACAGCTTGAATAGAAGTAATAGAACCTTCTGTGGTAGAGGTAATCCGTTCTTGCAAAGCACCCACATCTGTACCCAAAGTAGGCTGATATCCTACAGCGGAGGGCATCCGACCCAAAAGCGCCGATACTTCAGAACCAGCTTGGACAAAGCGGAAGATATTATCAACAAACAACAATACGTCTTGCTTGTTCACATCACGGAAATACTCAGCCATTGTCAAGCCAGATAAACCAACCCGCATTCTTGCTCCGGGTGGCTCGTTCATTTGACCATAAACTAGAGCGATTTTGGATTCATTGAGATTATCTTTATTGATAACTCCAGATTCCATCATTTCGTTGTAAAGGTCATTACCTTCACGAGTGCGTTCACCCACACCAGCAAATACCGATACACCACCATGTTGGGTAGCGATATTGTTGATCAATTCCATCATGATCACGGTTTTACCCACACCAGCACCGCCGAACAGACCGATTTTACCGCCGCGTCTGTAGGGTGTTAGCAAATCCACAACCTTAATACCGGTTTCAAACACAGAAGGAGTGGTTTCCAACTCTGTGAATTTAGGAGCGTCCCGGTGAATAGCTAAAGATGCTTCAGCGTTTACTGGACCTTGGTTATCTACAGGTTCGCCCAAAACGTTGAAAATCCGTCCCAAGGTAGCTTTACCAACGGGTACAGTGATTGGAGCGCCAGTATCAACAACTTCTAAACCACGGACTAAACCATCTGTGGTACTCATAGCTACAGCCCGGACTTGGTTATCGCCCAGGAGTTGCTGTACTTCAACGGTTAATTTCAGTTGTTGTCCAGCTTCGTTTGTGCCAGTGATAGTTAAAGCGTTGTAGATTTGGGGTAATTTACCGCCGGGGAACTTAACGTCTACAACTGGACCAATGATTTGGGTAATGTACCCAATGTTTGTTTTTTCTGCGGTGGTGACCATGCTGCGCCTAAATGATTGAAGCTGTTTTTCACAAGTGGGTTCTTGAAGACCCCAGATCAAGCGATATCATCTTTTAGGTTAGCACCTAACGACTCCACCTTTGCCTTAAATTCATTATTAAGAACAGATTTCCTATTTCTTGCACAAGTGGTGACAGGGAAGAGGGGACAGGTGACAGGGGACAGGGAACAGTAAAGACAGAATTGATACCTACTGAGTCTTGTTCAAAAATATAGTGTGTTGTGTTTCGCGCCAAGTCGCAAAGGGGCAAAGACGCAAAGAAGAAAGTAACTGTGAGAATAATAGAAAATTATCAAAATCCTATCATTCAATTACAATTAAATATCCTGTTAATCCTTAAATCCTGGACATTATCTCGACTTCGCTCGATAACCACCTGATTCTGACAAAATATTATTGTTATCATCCAGAGCCTCCCGTGAGCATTCCCCAGCAGAGCCAGGGAACGAGGGAAAAATCTCACAATCACATCCTGTTAATCCTTAAATCCTGGACATCCTGATTCTGACAAAATCACAATTAACATCACCAAAGAAACTCCCTACAACCCTTTTAATAAAGCCATAGCTTTTTCATAAGCAGCAGTATTCCCTTGAGCCTTGAACAATTGCGCTGCTCGTTGCAGGTCTTCTCTGGCTTTTTGTTTGTCACCAAGTTGATAATAAACAAGTCCCCGTCCGACGTAGGCTTGGGCATAGTTAGGATTAAACTTGATAGCTTGGGTGTAATCATCTATAGCACCTG
>NZ_KE384642.1:129362-138762 GCF_000426905.1 Dolichospermum circinale AWQC131C | reverse complement strand
ATAGCACCTGGCTTATCTCCTAAATCATCACGGACATTTCCCCGGTTGTTGTAGGCTTGGGCAAGGTTAGGATTAATCTTGATAGCTTGGGTGTAATCATCTATTGCACCTTGCTTATCTCCTAATTCATTACGGACAACTCCCCGGTTGTAGTAGGCTAGGGCATAGTTAGGATTAATCTTGATAGCTAGGGTGTAATCATCTATTGCACCTTGCTTATCTCCTAATTCATCACGGACATTTCCCCGGTTGTAGTAGGCTTGGGCAAGGTTAGGATTAAACTTGATAGCTTGGTTGAAATCATCTATAGCACCTGGCTTATCTCCTAATTCATTACGGACATTTCCCCGGTTGTTGTAAAATGCTGCACGGGGACTGAGTTCAATGGCTTTATTTATCGCTGCTGCTGCTTCTTTATATCTTTTTAAATCACTTAGAACTACATACTTCTGATTATACAAATTAGGATTATTGGGCTGGAGTTGAATGGCTTGATTTATGGCTGCTAAGGCTTTATCCAGTTGGTTTGATTCTCTATAAGCTACACTTAAATCATCCCAAGCCGGCACAAAATCAGGTTTAAATTTCACTGCTAGTTCTAATGCAGTTATAGCCTCTGAACCTTTTCCACTCCAACCTAACGCCAAACCTTTGCCATAATAAGCCAGGTGAATAAACTCTGGTTTTTGCTTAATTGCTTCATCAAAAGCCTGTATAGCTTCTGGATAACGACGTAACCGCCACAGTTGATTTCCTCTTGCTAACCATTGACTGGCGGTAGTATTACTTTGAGACACATCTACAGATAAAATCGTTGTTTGAATAGACTTAACTTGTTGTGGACTTAGTTCTGGTGTTGGGGTGGTTTCTACCTTTTGTGCTTGGGTATTCAGTCGGGTAGCTAATGCCAAAAATGTACTTATAGGAATACCCAAACTATTACCTAATTGGATAGTTTCTTTACTATTACTATTATTATCAATAGCAGCTTCTCCCTCAGTTCTGCCATGAATACCAATTACCCGCCCTTGGGAATCTAAAACAGGTCCCCCACTCATGCCGCCAAAGGTGATACTACTATAAACTAATTCATATCCTCCTGTTAAAGAAGCTGCACTTTGGGCTGTACCAGAACTATTAGTATTAAAATCTGATTGGGTAGTAGTTAATAATCCTCTTTCCTTACTATAAATTTGTCCCAATGTAAACCGCCAATGTGATTTTTCTCCTAACCTGGGATAACCCGCCGTGAACATATATTCAAAATCTTTGGTGGGATAATTTGCTAAAGTCGCAACTTGATAATTTTCCCGACTGGTGAATTTAACTACTGCTAAATCTACCCCTTCTTCTAATTTAATGGTGCTTGGTTCTACGGGATATTGTTTACCATCTACTGTGAGGATTTTATAGGTATTTGGCTCACATGGTCCTACTTTATCTGGTGGTTTACAAACTACATGAGCCGCAGTTAAAACGGTGTAAATATCTCCTTCTTTAGCGATAATTACCCCTGAACCATTACTACCGCTACTGCTATCAATTCTGACGGTAATTTGTTTAGCTTTTGCTTCTAATTCTCCTAACCAACCTGTTAATGGTACTTCTGCTATTGTCTGTTTAATATCTGGGATAGGTAAATTATAAGCGGTGAGAACTTCTGGTCTTACCTGACCTAAAACGGTTTTAATAGGTATTCCCCAACTGAGTTTTCTGAACTCTTGAATTTCTGGATTTGTGGGGCGTTTTCCGTTGGTATAAATATAAGCAGTATTGGACAAAGGATAGGAACTAATCCCATTAATTCCTATTAAATTTCCGAAACTACTAATAATTGGACCGCCACTCATTCCTTGTTGAATATCGCTGGTATAGCCAATTTCATAACCATCTTTTAAACTCGGTTGGGAGATGATTTGTTGTATTTTTCCTGTTGTCAATACTAATTTATCTTCAGATACAGCATATCCTGCGGACATAACTGGTGTTTCTAAGTTAATATCAAAGGAGGCGATTCTGTCAGCAATTTCTGATGGTAAACAATATGTTTGATTAGATGTAAATTCTACTATAGTTAAATCAAATTGATCAAAGTTAGTATTAGGTAATATCTTAGCTGGATATTTTTGACCATCGGCTGTGATAATATTGATGTTATTAATTCTTCTGACAACGTGGGAATTAGTCACTACTAAATAAGAGTTACCTTTTCTAGCGAAAATTGTCCCGGAAGCGCCTCTTTCTTTGTCTCTGACTCTAACTGTAATTTGTTTAGCAATGGTTTGTAATTGTGGTTCTGAATAAATACCGTTTTCTGGGTCTGCTGGTTGTAATTTGCACCTTTGCCAGGTCTGTGTAAGTAGTTTTGTTGTCTTGGTTGGGGTTTCTATTGCTGACACTGGATAAGGTAGCAGTAGTAAGCAGGAGATAATGGCGATTTGACGTTTCATGATTAGTTAAATAGTGTTTTTATCAGTAGTGATTTACCCCCCTTGTAAAAGGGGGAAACCGGAATCTTGTCCCCTCCCCTTCCTAAGGGGAGGGTTAGGGTGGGGTATTTTGTTATTTAGAGATTTTTCTGAGATATTCACCCAGATTTAAGTAAGTATTTTCACCGGAATTTTGCCAATTTAAGTCTGAAGTTCTACCTTCTCTGATTTCATTAAGTTCAGCTAGAACTGTAGTGGGATTTACACCTGGTCTGACACTAAATAAAATATTGTTTTTATTGCATTCACCAGGTTTAGCCGCACAGATAACTCCCAAACCATTCAACTTACCGGTAGTTAAATAATCTAATCGGCCTTGTTCGTAAAATTGCTGGAATTTTCTACTTACTTGTTCACAGCGTCTTTTAGGAGTCCATTCGCTACCGGGAAAAGAGTCAGATTTCCAAGCAATTATGGGTACATAAGGGTTAGGTTTTTTGTCGGGAACGAAGGCCATGGTGGTGGGAACTCTTTCCGTATTACCTTGGTAAGAAATTGAACGACAAGCAAAACTAACTTCTTGCTTGGGAATCTCTTGACTCAAACCGGGGTTAACACTCAGGGTAACTGTTAATGCGGTGAATGCTAAGGTATTAGTTAATGCTGGTAGTTGCATAATGTTTGACCTTTGATTACTGAATTTTGGTGATTATGGTGCTACTTTTTTTAAACTTTATAGGTGTTGGTGAGTAAAAATATGAATTTTCCTCACCCAGAGGCGCAGAGGCGCGGAGTTTGAGACATGGAATTTTTGATTTTCATGTCTCAATTCAGCAAGGCTACTTGATACACACATAACTGATTATATACTAATTTTTTGAAAATATTCAGATATTTACTCGGAAGTAATTTGTAGGGTGCGTTAGCGACAGCGTAACGCACCGTTGATATCGTTTTTATTTGTGTCAAGAATAGCTATTTTCTAAATGGCTATTTTTTAATATTCACAAGCACAGAATAACCATTGTTTTTACCCGTTGTCAAGTTCTCTAAACGACCTGATTCCTGCAATTCCTGTAACTTTTTAGATACTTCTTGGCAACGTTTTTGGGGAGTCCAGCCACCTTTGGCAAAATACTCAGATTTCCAACCAATAAACCGTACGTGACCTTGACGTTCAGGAACCCAAGCAATGGTAGCCGGAACTTTTTTGCCACTGGCTGGATCAAATATTTCTTGACACAAAAATGTAACTTGATTGGGTTGATTTTCAGACGTATTATCTTGACTAAAACCAGGATTTATGCTCATGGTTAAGGTCAATGTTGTTAATCCTAAAAAGGTGGAAAGTGATTGTAATTTCATGATTTTTGATTCCCCTGAATAAAAAAATGATGTTGATTATTAAAATGGATGTTGGGTTTCCTTCGTCAACCCAACCTACTCATATTTGGAAATAGCCCGTAAACTATAATTACCAGTTTCCCCCTTTTCGGAAGAAGTGGCAGTTATTAAATAAGTCCCATCTGCTGGTAATGTGATCACAATTATAGCATTAAAATTACCTGCTCCTTTGTCATCATTTTCAACAATTTTTTCAATCTTCTTCCCAGCATCAGATTCGATAACTTGAGATAAGGTTAAGAAAGGATTAATCTTTTGACTATCCATTTCAATCACAACCGTTTGACCTCCTCGACCTGAAAATATATAATAATCAGGACTACCATTTAAACTACTATTAATTATTTGACCGTCAAGGGAAATAGTTTTTATAGATGGTTCTTCGGCTTTAGGGAGGGTCGAGATAGGAGAAACTTTTTGTTGTTTGATATCTGCTAAAAAAGATTTGACTTTTTCTCCTGGTTGAGAAAAGTTAATACCAGTTCCAGCAGGTATACCACCCACTGGTATACCACCAACAATAACGGGAGCTAAAGCTACACTAGTATTGACACCAATAACTCCCCCTAGGCTGTTTAATAAGGGTCCACCAGAATTACCAGGATTTAAAGGTGCGGTATGTTGAATAGTTCCGTCGGGACGTATGCGGCTAATATTACCTTGGGTGCAGGTATCACGGTTATCAGCATCAAGAGGACTACCAATCGCAAATACTCGATAACCTACTTTAGCAGTTCCAGGACGAGCTAAACTTAGATGTGGTAAGTTTCTGCGGTTTTGGATTTTTAAGGCTGCTAAATCCACTCCACCCCTAGCAAAACCGATCACATCGGCGGGTACTTGTTTACCATCCCGAAATACCACAGTGACAACACTAGAACCACCATCTACGACATGAGCATTGGTAATAATTAAACCATCATGACTGACTAAGAAACCGCTACCATGGGCGTTACTAGTTTTAACTGTGATAACGGCGGCACTGCCTTGAGTACAAACGCGATTGGCTGCTTCTTCTGCTGATGATGCGAGTACAGTCTTACCGATAATTGTTCCTATAAGGGTAAATATAGAAAAAAGCGTTAAAGTTCCATATCGGAACATGACATGATTAATCATAGGGGGAGATGTCCTGATAACTGTAGATAGATGCCAAAAAAAACAACTATAGTTTTTTAAACAATAGTTGTGTAAAAGTAATCTTCAGATAAAACTTGTTTATTTTGACGTAACTAGTAAATATTCTGTTCCCGTCCATGTATTCCCAATCCAAAATCATTCCAGGAAATAGGGAATAACCATGAGAGGATTTAAAGTCTCAAACTTTGGGTTTTTGCTCCTTTGTATCTGAATGCGAAACATAATTTATACCGCTAATTAGGGTAATGAATTGCATTTTTCTTTGTCGGATTTGGAAAATTGAGAATATCCAAACAGTTAAAACTGTTCCCTGTTCCCTGGCCTAACAGACAACTTTTTCAGCAAGCCCTAATTACATATCCAATCTGTAATTCTCCTGTTCACGTTCGACAAAATATTGAATACGGGAACGGTAATCTCTGAGGGTTTCATCAACCCAATCCCGATCGCTGCTGTTAACATAAAGATGAACTAAAGGCTCACTGGCATCTGGTAAAATTAAAAGCCAATTGTCATCATAGGGTTGACGAATTTTCACACCGTCAATTAATTCCAAATTTTGAGTGGGGTGGGTTTCGACCAAATAACGCATTAACGCCCCTTTAGCAGTCCAGGGACAGCGAACGGTGTAATTTCTATTAATCACACGGGGTAATTCAGAACGTACGGTTGCCAGCGATCGCTCTTGAATGGTTAACATTTCAATCAGCTTGGCTATACAGAACATGGAATCAAACCCTGGGTGTAATTGGGGGAAAATAAACCCAGTTTCCCCACTACCACCTAAAACCACGTGAGAATTTTTTTGACAAGCTTCCATTAAAGCCGTCGGATTCGCTTTAGTTCTAATTACATTACCATCATGACGATGGGCAACTAATTCCACCGCACTAGAAGCATGAACGGGAACAACGACGGAACTTCTAGGGTTAGCAGTTAACATCATATCAACCATCAAAGCGGTTAACATTTCACCGCGAATGGGAAAACCCGATTCGTCAACTAAAATTAGTTGTTCCCCATTAGCTGATACTTGTACCCCAAAGTTAGCGTTTACAGCCTCGACAACGTGGCCTAATTGAGTTAATAGTAATTCTCGGTCAGCGTTAGAAATGGCCGTTTTATTCAAACTAGCATTTAATACCACCGCATCAGCCCCAAATTTATCTAGCATTTGCGGTAAAATTGCCCCAGACACGGCGTAAACATAGTCAATGACCACTTTTGCCCGACTGTTACGCAGAGTGTCCACATTCAATAATTTCTCAAAGGCCTTGCAGTAGCGATCCATCAATTGGCTAGAATATATCACATCACCAATTTCATGACTTTGGGAACGACGCATATCTTCTTTAAAATAGGCCCCCTCAATTTTCTTTTCTTGGGCTTTAGAGATATTAATGCCCTTAAAATCCATAAATTCAATTAAGATATAATCACGGCGTTCTGGGTGTACTCGCACATGAATACCCCCCGCTACGGACATTGTGGGGATCACCGTTCTGGCGATGGGAATAGCTGTAGTATCTAGGTTTTGCACATCTACACCTACAGACATTAAACCAGCAATTAAAGAGCGTGTCACCATGCGAGAAACATTGCGTTGGTCACGGGAAACGGTAACTATTGAACCCGGTTTTAAGGTTGAACCATAGGCAGCACCCAATTTGACCGCAAACTCTGGGGTAATATCAATATTGGCTAATCCCTGTACTCCTCGCTGTCCAAATAAGTTCCGTTGGGCAGTATTTCCCCAAATCAGATTAATATTGAGAATAGCGCCGGACTCAATTTTTTTACTCGGCCAAACTCGCACACCAGGACTAATTTGCGCTTCTTCTCCCACGGTGGATAATGAACCGACTACAGCCGCTTCTAAAACGTGGGCGCGTTTGTCTACACGAGTACCACGAGCGATTACACAAGCTGATAAATGGGCTTCATCGCCAATGATTGCCCCATTCCAAATAATTGGTCTTTTTAGATGGGCATCAGCACCAATTGTCACATTATCACCAATCACTGTTCCATTTTCAATTTGTACTCTTGCACCAATTCGGCAATTATTACCAATTACCGCTGGGGTGTCAATTTTGGCTGTAGGATCAATATAAGTATTTTGTCCTACCCATAAACCAGGGGAAATTTCTGGATAACTTACTTTGAGCAAAACTTTCCTTTCTAAGGCATTATACTGGGCTTCACGGTAGGCATCCAAGTGACCTACATCACACCAATATCCCTCCGCCACATAACCGTAAATTGGCTCATTTTTAGCTAATAGTAAGGGAAATAAATCTTTAGAAAAGTCGCATTCAGTATGTTCTGGTAAATAATCTAAAACTTCTGGTTCTAAAATATAAGTTCCAGTATTGACGGTATCAGAAAAAATTTCACTGGTGGAAGGTTTTTCTAAAAATCGGTTAATGCGTCCCTGGCTATCTGTAATTACCACACCAAATTCAATGGGGTTAGGCACACGGGTTAATATTAAAGTCGCTTTTGATTGTTTTTGTTGATGAAATTCAATGGCCGCACTCAAATCAAAATCTGTGATACTATCACCACTAATCACTAAAAAGGTTTCATCCAGAAGTTCAGCAATATTTTTTACACAACCTGCTGTTCCTAAAGGCTGGTCTTCTTCAATAGCATAGGTCATTTGTACACCAAAATCACTGCCATCTTGGAAGTAGTCACGAAGAATATCTGGTAAATAATGCAATGTAGCAATTATTTCATAAATCTGATGTCCTTTAAGAAGATTGATGATATGTTCAGCAATAGGACGATTTAAGATCGGAACCATGGGTTTGGGTAAATCACAAGTCAAAGGACGCAACCGCGTTCCCGACCCACCAGCCATTAACACTGCACGCATAAATTCTCCTACTTTATTTTTCTTCCTTTAGTCTCATACAGATATTGAGATTTAAGGAACTTCCCCAAGAAACATCTGATCAAAATTCTTCTCTGTTGTCTATTTTCCACAAGGGGTAATTTACAATGTAAAATATGACAGTTGTATTAGATGCTGTAAATGTGATTGAGCGTTATACTTTGCCGGAAATGGGCAATCTGTGGAGTGAAACCTATAAGCTGAAAACCTGGCTAGATGTAGAAATCGCGGTATGTGAAGCACAGGCAGAACTGGGTTATATTCCAGCAGCAGCAGTGGAGGAAATTAAGGCTAAGGCGAATTTTGACCCCAAACGGGTGCTAGAAATTGAAGCGGAAGTTCGTCATGATGTTATTGCCTTCTTGACAAATGTTAATGAATATGTAGGTGATGCTGGTCGGTATATTCATCTAGGTCTAACCAGTTCAGATGTATTAGATACTGCCTTAGCTTTACAATTAGTGGCTAGTCTGGACTTGTTGTTAAAACGCTTAGAAGATGTAATTGCAGCAATTCGCAAAAAAGCTACAACCCATCGGTATACGGTGATGATTGGGCGATCGCATGGTATCCACGCTGAACCAATTACCTTTGGTTTTAAGTTAGCTGGTTGGTTAGCGGAAGTATTACGACACCAGGAACGGCTGCAAATTCTCAAGAAAACCATCGCAGTCGGGAAAATATCTGGTGCAGTGGGAACTTATGCTAATATAGAACCGCGTGTGGAAGCGATCGCTTGTGAAAAACTCGGACTTAAACCAGATACTGCTTCTACACAAGTAATTTCCCGTGATCTTCATGCTGACTTTGTGCAACAATTAGCGCTACTCGCTGCCTCTATAGAACGGTTTGCTGTGGAAATTCGTAACCTGCAAAAAACAGACGTTTTAGAGGTTGAGGAATTTTTTGCCAAGGGACAAAAGGGTTCTAGCGCTATGCCTCACAAGCGTAATCCTATCCGTTCTGAACGGTTAACAGGAATGGCACGACTGGTTAGGAGTTATGCCGGTGCAGCTTTAGAAAACGTCGCTTTATGGCATGAACGGGATATTTCCCACAGTTCTGTAGAACGGGTAATTTTACCAGATGCTTGCATTTTAACCCATTTCATGCTCCACGAAATCACTAACCTGGTGAATAACCTCCTGGTCTATCCTGAAAACATGGCACGGAATCTCAACTGTTATGGTGGAGTAGTTTTTAGTCAAAGAGTATTATTAACTTTAATTGACAAAGGACTGAACCGCGAAGAAGCATACTCCATAGTTCAGGAAAGCGCCCACACTGCTTGGAACAAACCAGAAGGGAACTTCCGTGATTTAATTACCAAAGATCCGCGCGTCATTAAAAACTTGTCAACTGCTGAGATAGAAGCTTGTTTTGATCCGCAACATCATCTCCAGCATTTAGAACAAGTTTATCAACGACTGGGTATTTAGAATTGATTATAGATGGGGGTGAAAATTAAAATTAAATGTGCGTTTCCTAGAACCCTGGTAGAGACGTTCCATGGAACGTCTCTACAATC
>NZ_KE384642.1:127112-129293 GCF_000426905.1 Dolichospermum circinale AWQC131C | reverse complement strand
AAGGTCTTTACAAGGGTTTTGAAATCATCAAAAATCATTTTCATACCTCAAATCAGCAACGCCTACAATCTTTACCATGGAACGTTTCTACAATCTTTACCTCCAGATGTCTAATGTAACAGTCCGATTACGTGCAGTAAGCCCTTACCTGTAACTAATTCGATCATCAACCCAATAAATCCTAACATGGCGATTCGACCATTCCAAACTTCGGCACTGGTAGTTATTCCCCATTCCCAACGTTCTTGAGGATACATTCTCACCCTTTTTTTCATTTGGGTAACTTGAGAGAGTTTCAAGTCGGGTTGTTTAAGGGCATCAATAATCAGGTCAGATAAAGCTTGAATAAACACCGGATTAGTATTGGGTGCTGGAACCCGTCCAAAGTTGTGTATTCCTGCTTCTTCTGCTATTTCTCGGTATTCAATGTCAATTTCTTGTAGTGTTTCAATATGTTCGGAAACAAAACTAATGGGAACAACTACGAGATTTTTTACCCCTTTTTCGCCTAGTTCCTTCAGTGCATCTTCTGTATAAGGTTGTAGCCATTCTACAGGACCAACACGACTTTGATAAGCCAGAGTGTGGGGATTAGGACGGTTGAGGGTTTGCATAATTAAGTAAGTGCATTCTTCAATCTCCTGCTGATAGGGATCACCTGCTTCCTTGACATAGCTTTTAGGGACACCGTGGGCGCTGAAGAATATATGCACCTGATCCGGATCAGGAAACTTCTCCAGTTCCCCAATGATCAGTTCTGACATGGCTTGCAAATAACCTGATGCTTTGTACCAAGAAGGGATCACCGTATATTCAAGACCTTGGAGTTTGGGGTTTTCCTTCCATAATTGTTCTAATAACCGAAAACTAGAACCGCTAGTGCTGATGGAAAATTGCGGGTAAAGGGGGAGAATTACCAGCTTATCAATGTTATCCTGGGTAAGTTGGGCAATAGCTTCTTCTGTATAAGGATGCCAATAACGCATTCCTACATAGATATTAGCTTCCTGTCCTAATTTACCTAGCTGAGATTTAATAGCCTCTCCCTGTTCCTCTGTAATCCGTCGCAATGGAGAACCGCCACCAATTTGCTTATAATTTTCTTGAGATGTTTTTTGTCTGCGGGTAGCAATAAACCAAGCTAGGGGTTTTTGCATCCAGCGAAACGGTAAACGGATAATTTCTGGATCTGAAAACAGGTTATACAAAAACGGTCCGACATCTTCGAGTTTATCTGGACCACCGAGATTAAGTAATAATACCCCTATACGACCCATAGCAATTACTTTCCCCCAATCTTTACAGATTTTTACTAAAGTTGTTAACAATATATCTTTAATTAAATATAAAGCTTTATCGGCAGGAAAAATACAATGGCGACAATTTTTCGAGATTTGAGTTACAGATACCAATGGTTATATGATAGCATCTCCCGGTTAGCTGCTGTCACTGTGGGGGGTGAAGCCCGGTTTCGTCGTCTAGCTTTAGAAAATTTGCAATTAGAAGCAGATACCCAGATTTTAGATTTGTGTTGTGGTAGCGGTCATGTAACCAGATTTTTGGTAGATTTTTCCAATCATGTCACCGGTTTAGATGCTTCTCCATTATCTATACAGCGATCGCAGAAAAATGTACCAAAGGCTACATATATCCAAGCTTTTGCGGAAGATATGCCTTTTGCAGATAATTTATTTGATGTAGTACATACTAGCGCGGCTTTACACGAAATGCAGCCGGAACAACTGCGAAAAATCATTATGGAGGTTTATCGAGTGTTAAAACCGGGGGGAGTTTTTACTTTGATAGATTTTCACCCCCCAACAAATCCCCTATTTTGGCCGGGGTTAGCGGTATTTTTCTGGTTATTTGAAACGGAGACAGCTTGGGAATTGTTGAGAACAGATTTACCCGGTTTATTAACAGATTATGGTTTTGATGTCAGTCAACCTAGTTTATATGCTGGTGGGAGTTTGCAGGTAATTCAGGGGAAGAAGATGGTTGAGAATGGTCAAGATTTTCAAGAGAAGTAATGGTCAAAATCAGGATATCCAGAATTAGAGGATTAACAGGATGTTTTTTTATGAAATATAGGTTTTTGTGAATGATAGAAAATATATTTTTCTCTGAATCATAATTTATAATCATTAAATATTCACAGAAAATCTCCAAGGAAGCTAGGGA
>NZ_KE384642.1:102744-127102 GCF_000426905.1 Dolichospermum circinale AWQC131C | reverse complement strand
TTCCGCTCTGATGAGGTACAAAGTTGAATCATGAAACTCTTGTGGTGCGGGCATCTTGCCCGCACAATACGAACCACTCCAGGCACAGAGGACACAGAGGTGAAGAGAAAGGAGACTGTTAGATTTTATTTAGCAATGTTATTTTTATAACTATTAGCTTTTCGTTCCTTTACTAAACATCCGATAGTACAACCAGGTGCTAAATTCTTTGAGGGGAAATAGTATATAGGTCAAGGGGTTGACTGTGACGATAATATTTCTAAAATCTCGTTTGGCGAAAAATAAAATTCCCTTTGCTACTTGGGACGCTGACATGATACCATAGGGGTTTAATTGACTTTTGAATGGTCCGCAAATTAATTTGCGAATTACACAATTTTGATCTAATCTTTTGAGGGTGACAATATCCCCTAATGCTCTTTTACTCAGTTCATACAAAGGGCTGAAGGCTGGAGAAACTTCTGCTTCTGATGTATTTACCCAAATTTCTTTGGTGGCTTTGTCTTGGGGTCCTCTGACGGTTGCAGAAAAAATATCTATCAATTCTAAGGCGGAAAATGTGTTAATTTGATAGGAGTTATAAATGGCAGTAGAATCTCTATTTCCATAGACATTTACCCCATGATTGATAATGAGAATATCAACTTTTTCTAAACTTTCTTGTAGTTGTGCTTCATTACCCAATTCCCATTTGATAACTTTAACACGCGGTTGAATTGTAATTTTTTCTGGGTTGGTTGTTAATGCCACCACTTTGGCGTTATGCTTTAATAATTCTTCTACTAGTGCTTGTCCTAATGCACCAGAAGCACCTGTTAAAGCTACGGTTTTACCTTTGAGAGAAAGCCCTGTTCCCAGAATTTTATCTACTAGGGGAAAAACACCACTATAGTAAGCATTAACATCATCAAAATGATGTCGCCAATGATAGCTTCTATTTACCCACCAAACGGAGGGAATTGCGTCTAATGGTCCGGGTAAATGATTGTAGTCTGTATCTATTGTTCCCTGGAAATATCGCAGGGATGCACCGTATAAAAAAGTAACAGCATAAGCGACTCCTAACCATAACCCCCATTGATGGGCTACTAAGGCAATTATTGTTAAGATGATTACTAGTATTACCGATTCGACGATATCGTGATACAATTGGGAGTCTACGTAGGCTTTTTGAGAAATTAAAGTTAAATCCCGTTTATATACAGCATGATGTTTATTATGCCACTTCGCTAACCATGTGACTTGATGACACAAAGCATGATAAGCATCTCTGACAATTTCCGCGAGTAGGAGGGAGGAAAATCCCCAGGTTGTGAATTGGATACAGTTATTTACTAAAATCGAGTCAATAGTTAAGCTTTGAGCCAAAATCATCATTTTCCTAGTAGTAGCACTTTTTCTGAATTAAAGCAAGTTGTCTGATTGTGTGAGTTTTAAATATTGATCTGTCATTTCTGGTGTGAGAAATTCTATCATGACTCTATTTTCTACCCAAAATTCCATCACATCAAAGAAAGCACGACGACAACGGATAACTCTCCAACCTTCTCTATGACCAATTGCTTCTATTTGTTCTTGGGTAGAATCAACGGAAATGGCTGCATGAGTAGCTGTAAAATTGTTGGGGTGAGAAGTTTCTTGAAACTGACAACTTTGTTCTCCTTCACCAGGTTGGATGACAATTTTTAATGGATAAACTTCAATTCCTGTTCCGTATTTGTCGGGGGATAGCATCATGTAACTACCTGAATGAGGAGCGAAGGGAAGGACGTTTCCGTTCATGATTTCGGCGAGAACTGCGGCTGTATGTTGGGGATTTTCAGCAGCAATAGAAAAATGGTGAATCATAAATTCATGCAATTATTGTGTGTTTTTTCTAATCTATTCTAGCAGAATCAATGCTTCTAGCGATCGCTAATTTGCTCAATTAATCGCTGTTCTAGTAAATCCAATAATCCATCTACATCTTTTCCTATTTCATGAAAACAGGCTTCTGGTGATGATTTGGGTGCGAATTGAATTAGTTTAATTTCTCCTTTACCAATTCCAATCATGACTACTTCTGTTTCGGGTTTATTATTATCAATAATTCCCAAAATTTCTTGGAGACGATTTTCAACTCGCTCATTCAACTTTTCTATTTCGGATTGGGGACAATAGACAAAATGGGGAGTGGGTTGGAAATCAATACCGATAGTTCCCTGACTATTGCCATTTTCTAACCACAACCCCCAAAAAAGTGCAGCTAGTTCTGGCTGATTGTTTTTGACAAATTTATCTAATTGTCTGCGCCATTTATTGTCTTCTGTTTCTGGTTGGGGAATACTAAACATGATCGTTAATTGGTAATTTTATTTGGTTATTAGGTACTTGTTATGCTAAACCGAGAAGTTGAGAGAAGGGAACAGGGAACAGGGAACAGGGAAAAAAATTAATTTTCTAGTTTTTTAATAAGACTAATAATCATTCTGCCTTCTTCTTTTAATAAATTAAGAATCATTTCTACATCCTTTTCTGAACATAATCCTACTCGGTGATATAAAATTAGATGAGTTTCTAATTCATTAACTGACCCTTGGGCTATGCTTAAAAATCTTATATATTCTCCTCTATATCTTCGTCCATATCCTTCAGATATATTAGCGGGAATAGATACAGCACTTCTTCTAACTTGTTGAACCATACCATATAACTCATCCTTGGGAAAAAGTTTAGTAAGGAAATAGCATCTTTGAGCAATATCCATCCCTTTTTGCCAAATTATCAAGTCTTTAAAGTCATTAATATCTGACATTCCTTCTGTTCCCTGTTCCCAGTTAAGAGTTCCCTCCAGTTTATCATACTAACTCCGGTAGAGTCTTTTATGATAATTTTCTCTATTTTAACCCAGATTGCACCAGCCAGAGACTGGTGTAAATGCCATTTTTTTCTAACAGTTGTTCATGAGTTCCTGCTTCTACTAATTTACCATGTTCCATGACATAAATACAATCAGCATTGCGAATTGTTGAAAGACGATGAGCTATAGCTATAGTAGTTCTATTGACCGTAATTCGTTCTAGGGAACGTTGAATTGCGGCCTCAGTTTCATTGTCTACTGCTGAAGTAGCTTCATCTAAAATCAGAATTGGTGGATCTTTTAATACTGCGCGAGCGATCGCAATTCGTTGTCTTTGTCCTCCAGATAATTTTTGTCCTCTTTCCCCTACTATTGTCTCATAACCTTGGGGTAAATTCATAATAAAATCATGAGCTTCTGCTATTTTCGCGGCCATGATGATCTCTTCATTAGTAGCAGTGAAAGTACCATAGCCAATATTTTCTCCCACTGTACCATGAAATAGAAAGACATCTTGACTGACTAAACCAATAGCGCGGCGTAAATCTCGTAAATTTAACTGTTGTAAATCAATTCCATCCAGAGTGATTTTACCATTTTGTACTTCATAAAAACGCAGTAATAACTTAACTAAAGTGCTTTTACCTGAACCTGTTGAACCGACAATAGCAATTGTATTTCCTGCTGGAATTTCTAAAGATAAGTTTTTGATAACTGGGTTTCTATTCTGATAAGCAAAGCTGACATTTTTAAATTCTAAAGCTCCCCGAATCATATCTATAGGTAAATCAATATTTCCTCCAGGAATTGTCATAGGAGTATCTAATAAATCCATGACTCGGTTAGTAGAAGCCATAGCTCTTTGATATAAATCAAAAGTATCTCCTAATCTGGTTAATGGCCATAATAAAAGCTGTACTAAAAACACCAAAGAACTATAAGCACCGACAGCCAATCTTCCGGCTACTGTTTCCATACCGCCGAATAATAGCAATATTGTAAAAGCTATTAAAATGAACATCCGAATGATGGGAATATAAACCGCAGATAAGGCGATCGCTACTGCATTACTGTGACGATAAGCATTACTTTCTAATTCTACACGAGCAGATTCATAATCTTCGGCTGTAAAACTTTTAATGGTAGTAATTCCGCTCAAATTATTAGACAATCTGCTATTTAATAAACCTACTTTTTCCCGAACATCAGCATAACGAGGAGCGAGAAATTTCTGAAAAACTATCGAACCACCGAGAATAAAAGGCATGGGTAAAATTGCCATCCCAGCCACACTAGGAGCTAAAATAAAAAATGCACCACCAACGATGATAATAGTTGTAGTGACTTGAATAATATCATTTGCACCCACATCTAAAAACCGCTCTAATTGGTTAATATCATCACTGAGGATAGACATTAAACCCCCCGTACTACGTTCTTCAAAATAAGCTAATTCTAATTCTTGTAGGTGTTTATATGCGGACAATCTTAAATTATGTTGAATATTCTGCCCCAAATTGCGCCATAATAATTTATAGGCATATTCAAACAATGATTCCAACACCCAAGTAATCACCGTCAACAAGGATAAAATCAGGAATTGCCCATAAATATCCTTGACACCTAACCCAGCAATGATAGAATTATCTTGCTTGACTACCACATCCACCGCAATCCCAATTAATACAGGTGGCGCTAAATCAAAAAATTTATTCAGGATAGAAGCGCCAATGGCCAGCCGAACTTGTTTAGTATACTTATGTCCATACTTAAATAAACGCTGGAGAGGATGTACAGAATTTGTACGCCTTTGTGATAAGCGGGGAGATTTTAATAGTATATTCACATTAATTGCTAATTATTAATTGCTAATTACTTACAATTAATATTACCATATAATCAAGTTAATCGGCTATGAAAATTGAAATAATAGATACAGTTATCTTTCTTCAGGAATAAATTGGCATCTATCGTCATCGAACCTTGACGATTATTGTTAACTTCTAATTTGGCAAACTCCAGTTTTAGCAATTATATTAGAAAAATATTATCGCCAAAATTATTCTCAAGCAAAACCAGAGCGTTAATCAACGGTATAATGACATTACCTAGAAACAAGATGTGCTAATTTTATCGGCAATTATTAGCTTTTTTAGAGCGGAATATGTCATATCAATCTTGATTTTGTTCAGAAATGCTAGTAATGTGATCAAATCTCACTCCCAAAACCTAAACCAGACGTAAAACTAGACAAATCATATTATGTCTACTCCCAATTATCAGCAACTCTCACTGCCAGAAGCCAGGAAAATACTCAACAAATTCAACTGTCTGGATATCGCCCCCATTCTGAAACCGTCGGAGAAAATTCCCACCCGGGAGGCATTAATTTTTGTCACCAGTCTGACTGATTATCAAATTTTAGGTATTTGTGCTGATACAGCCGAAGAGGGAATTTTAGCCATGAAAACCTATTCTCGTGCCTTGGGTTATCAACCACCAACTGATTTACCGCAACCAGAAGGACCAGTTTACATCAAATTAAATGGCAAAAATGGCTTGTGTTATCTCGATTCCTATTTTGGTCATCATCGGGGAGTGCTAGTATCTTGTCAGTCCTATCAAGAGGGAGGAGTTAACGAAATGTATGGACATTTACCCCTCGATTTATTTGTCTAGAATTTCGTTTATAATCGTCTTTAGGGTGGGCATTGCCCACCTCATTCTTAATCACTAGTTACCAGATAATATGAGCATTGTTACATTACAGTCAGTTAAAAAAGATTTTGGAATTAAAGAACTCTTAAAAGATGCTAATTTTAGTCTTGATACTAATGACAAAGTTGGTTTAATTGGTACTAATGGTTCTGGTAAATCAACTTTATTAAAAATGATCGCCGGCTTAGAATCAATTGATAGCGGTCAAATTTTAGTTAATTCCGGTGCGAAAATTGTTTACTTACCCCAACAGCCAGATATAGACGAAAATCACACAGTTTTAGAACAGGTATTTGCTGACAGTGGTGAACAAATGCACCTAGTTAAAGAGTACGAAGAATTGTCTGATAAATTGGCACATTATCCCGATGATAGTCAATTAATGTCTCGTCTTTCCAGTGTAATGCAGCGCATGGATGCCACAGGTGCATGGGAAGTAGAAACCAACGCTAAAATCATTTTAACAAAACTAGGAATTGCTGATTTTGATGTGAAAGTTGGGACATTATCAGGAGGATATCGTAAGCGCATTGCTTTAGCCGCAGCCCTAATATCAGAACCTGATTTATTATTAATGGATGAACCGACAAACCATCTTGATGCCCTGTCTGTAGAATGGTTACAAAGTTATTTAAATCGCTATCGTGGCGCACTTTTATTAATTACCCATGATCGTTATTTTCTAGATAGAGTTACTAATAAAATTATCGAAATTGATCGCGGTGATATTTACACTTATACTGGTAATTATTCCTATTATCTAGAAAAAAAGGCCTTAGCTGAAGAGTCCGCTATTAGCACTCAACGGAAACATCAAGGAATTTTACGACGAGAATTAGAATGGTTGAAAAAAGGACCAAAAGCTAGAAGTACAAAGCAAAAAGCCAGAATTGAACGCGCTCATGCTTTGCGAGATACTGAGTTTAAACAACTTAATGGTAAGGTTGATATTTCTACCATTGGTCGTCGTATTGGTAAGAAAGTTATTGACCTCAAAAATGTTAGTAAAGCCTACAATGGTAGAACCTTAATTAAGGATTTTACCTATGAATTTAGTCCAGAAGATAGAATTGGTATTATTGGTGGAAATGGTGCAGGAAAATCTACCTTAATGGACATTATTACCGCCAGAGTTCAACCAGATTCTGGTATTGTAGAAATTGGGACTACAATTCATATTGGTTATTTTAACCAACATTCAGAAGAATTGTTAACGGCTGTGAATGAAGATCAGCGAGTAATTGATTATATTAAAGAAGAAGGAGAATTTATTGAAATATCCGACGGAACTAAAATCACTGCTTCCCAAATGTTAGAGAGATTTTTGTTTCCAGGAAATCAACAATATGCACCCATTCATAAACTTTCTGGCGGCGAAAAACGTCGTTTATTTCTATTGCGTATTCTTATTAGTGCGCCCAATGTCTTGATTTTAGATGAACCGACTAATGATTTAGATGTCCAAACATTAGCAGTATTAGAAGATTATCTGGAAGATTTTAATGGTTGTGTAATTGTAGTTTCCCATGATCGTTACTTTTTAGATCGGACAGTAGATACAATTTTCGCTTTGGAAGCAGGGGGAAGTTTACGTCAATATCCAGGGAATTATTCTATTTATTTAGATTATAAAAAAGCTGAGGAAGCTCAACCACAGGAAACACCAAAGGCTGTCATTGTCGAAAAGGTGACATCTCCAGTTATAGAGACCAAAAAACGCCGCAGGTTATCTAATTGGGAAAGACGGGAATTTGCAGAATTAGAAGGAAAAATTGCCAAATTAGAAGCTGATAAAACAGCATTAGAAAAGAAATTAACAACTATGGCGGGGAATTATAGCGAAGTGCAAAAACTTTATGAACAGGTGGAAACCCTCAAGAAAAATATTGATGTAGCCACGGAACGTTGGTTAGAATTAGCGGAAATGGAGTCTTAGAGGTTGTTTATCTCCTTTTATCTCGTTCCCATGCTCTGTATGGGAATGAAATCAAGAAGGCTCTGCCTTCCATATATGATATAATTTCGTGATTAAACACTGAATTTTCACCATTAAAATAATGTTTGAACTCTATGAAAATCAAGAAAATAGAATATTTCACGGTGATGCTGTCAGCATTATATCAAATCATATTCCCTCAGAATCAATTGATTTAATTTTTGTTGATCCTCCATATAATATAGGTAAAAAATTTGCTAATTTTCATGACAAATGGGATTCAGAAGAAGAATATATAAATTGGTCATATCAGTGGCTTGATGAATGTATCCGCACCCTAAAACCAAATGGCACAATCTATGTAATGACAAGTACACAAGCTATGCCTTATTTTGACATTTACTTGAGAAAAAAATTAACTATTCTCAGTCGTATAATCTGGCATTACGATAGTTCTGGAGTTCAAGCTACAAAATATTTTGGTTCAATGTATGAACCTATTCTTCATTGTGTAAAAAATAAAAATAATTATATTTTTAATGCAGACCACATCAAAATTGCAGCGAAAACTGGCGCAGAACGTAAATTAATTGATTACAGAAAATCAGTACCAACTCCCTATAATACAGAAAAAGTGCCTGGTAATGCTTGGTATTTTCCTCGGGTGAGATATCGCATGGAAGAGTATGAAAATCATCCTTCACAAAAACCGGAGTCATTGTTAGAAAGAATTATTTTAGCCAGTAGTCATGAAGGTAGCTTAATACTTGATCCTTTTGCGGGAACTTTTACCACTGCTGCTGTAGCTAAACGCTTAGGGAGACAATCTATTAGTATTGAATCTCAAGCAGAATATTTAAAAATTGGGTTAAGACGAGTTTTGGGAATGCAAGAATATCAGGGAGAAAAACTTTTATCGCCAGAAAAAAGCTATAATATTAAGAATAAAAAGGGTAAAAAACTAGATTTGGATTTAGATGTTAAACAGGGGAGTATTTTTGATGCAAATACTACAGCATGATTTTACACAAACAATAATTGCTATTCTAAATAAATATTTTCCTGGATATGGAGATATTATTTTAAATAATAGTCAATTATTACAGTACATAAATATTAAAACTAAGGCTGCAAATCGTGGTTCTAAATCAAGAGCCAGCTTTGCTAACCATTATGCTATCTATGTTTTGGTTGAAGATTATCTAAACAATGAATTTCATATTAATAGTAGATACGAAGATTATCAAGGCTCGCAATACATGGCATTGTTAACGAGACAAAGAGAGCTACCTTTTGGTAGCAAACTTCAAAATCATGCTCTTAACCATCGTTTAAATGAAGAATTTAAACGATATTTTCGTACATCACCTTATTTACCAATAATAAGAGATTCAGCAATAAATAGATATTGGATTAATGAAAATCTTTTGAAAATCCAAATTGATGATCAACTTATGAATATTGCTCAGTCTATTAAAGATATCATTGATGCTTATATTCAAGCGAGAATGAATTCGTTTAATGAATTTATGGTTTATTGTCAAGAAATGCTCGCAATTCAAGAACAATCACCAGAAACAGCTATTGAATTTATCAAAAGTTTATTAAAACCAAATATAGATGCAAGAATATTTGAAATTGTTAGTTATGCAATTTTAAAACAGTATTATGCTGAACAGGTAATATATTGGGGTTGGTCGCAAGATGAATTAAATCTTGAGCATTTAATTTTGTATAAAACTGGACGTACAAATGCGAATGATGGTGGTATAGATTTTGTGATGAAACCTCTGGGTCGTTTTTTTCAAGTAACAGAAACTATAGATGCAGGAAAATATTTTTTAGACATTGATAAAGTGCAACGATATCCAGTGACTTTTGTGATCAAAACGGAACAAAAACCTGAATATTTATTAAATAAAATTGAAGAGCAAGCAAAAGTAAGATATAAAATCAAGGCTATTGTTAGCAGATATATGAAATGTATAGAAGAAGTGATCAATATTCCCGAACTAATGCTTCGATTTAATCAAGTTTTGGAATTTAAAAGAGGTATTCAAGTAATTGAAGAAATTGTTTTGCAAAATCGAATTGAGTTTAATATGGAAGATGAAATAGTGAATGATGAAGAATAAAACACCCCATTTTAATATTATTAAAAATTAATTATTCAAGATGGGGTTTTGTCTATTCTGCAATTAGTTAAATACTAATACTGTTGAGAATAAGTCTTGGTTGGAGATATTTGTAATTTACTAAACGTCTCTTATTATTCAATTCAATTTTTCTCTGTACCATATTCAATTCTTGCTGAAATTTATTCACAACTTGGTCAGCATTTGGATCTGTAAATTCTTCCTCTTCATAATATCCCAGTCTGTCATAACGATAGTCTGAAAGTATGTACACAGTTGATAATTGGGTACTTGTGGGCTTGGCAGGTGGTAGAAAATCTATGAGGGCTTGACGGTCTTTAATATCACCCTTTTGTTGAATTGGTTGATAAGCAGCTAGGGGCATATTAGGAATAAAACCCATGTATTCATATTGGGAGAAATTAACCGCCGAATGCTGCGGACCACAAATATATATGATAGTAGTAACAATCTCCACTAATTGTTCTAGGGTATCAATGCGATCGCTCATACCCTTAACTCTACCACCATCCTGAGCCACTAATTCCCGCGCCCAAGCTTGCAGTTCTGCGTCTGCTTTCAAGTCTGCTGAACTCTGATAATAAAGCTGCAAATAGTTAAATACAAACTTATTAATCGCATTCCATAACAAAATTCCATCATCCCGATAAGGATAATGTGGTAAGTTTTTGACATCATTCACACCGCGATTTTTGAGTTCTCTGGGTAGAGCAAACTGGTCTAGACTCCAACTTTTATAGGCATCTACCACAATTTGCAATGATTCTTGCAGAGTTCCTGCTAATAATTCATCCACAAAACCGCCCCTACTAACCAGACGCTTGCGAGCTAAATCATTATTAGCCAACATAAACCGGAAATGGGGTTTGAGTAATATTCTCAGAGGATGATTTTCAGCCAGTTGACGAGGAGTGACAACAGCAAAGGGTTCCATTACCAGGTGAGTCCGGCATAAATGGCTACTCATTTCATGATGATTAGCATCAGCAATTTGCACACAGGACTTAGCATAAAACCAGGTTAAAGGGTCGTCAAAAGGAGTTAGCAAGGGGCTGGCTTTACCTGCTTTGGGATTGATTTGAATGGCTACAGGGACTAATTGGCCTCGATCTTGAAAGCCTGAAGTGCGCCAACAGAAAAAAGCTAGAGGTGCTGGTAGGTACTTTTTTCCTTTGGCATAAGTGCCACCTTGAATGAACGCCAAGGATCTATAATCAGCGACATATAGATTTCCTGTGGCCAATCTTTCAATTAAATTAATAGAACTGCCAAACTTATCCTGTAATTCTTCAATGGTAAAGGCAAAGTTAGCTGGCATTTGCTTAATTTGACGTAAAACCATCGGATTTACTCCACAAAGCCGTTGTTCGGCGAAGGAATCATCGGTTTCATAGGTTTTCATCACATTAGGTTTTTGCAAAACTGGGAAAAAGTCCTCATAATCTTGCAATTCATCTAAAGGATCCCACATAGCATGAGTTTTAACAGCCATCATATTTAGAGGAAGTTCTGCTGCCTCTAATGTCCGTTCAGCAATATACTTAGTAGAAAAATTCTCTGCGGGAGGTACGCTTTTGATCATTGCCATAGGCGGCAAAAAATCATACATGAACTGATACTCTTTGCGGCCTTTCTCTAGAGAAGATTGGCGTTGTGAGGGGTTCGGGTCATTTTGAGGTAGAAATGGCTGCATGATATTTATTTATGATAGGGACTAGGATATTTGGTTTAAGTAAGAACGACGGGCTTTACCCACGCTAATAATAACATTGGTTAGCATTTCTAATGCTAAATCTTTCCCCGGACAAATGCGGCCCGCATGACGAGAACCAACGGAATTAAAACCCATGTGAAAAGGGCAAAGATTTTCTCTGTTTGCATTAAATTCATAAGCAGTTTTTCCCCAAAAATCTTCACTTAACATCCCCAAAAGCATAGGAATTAAAATTTTAGTTCCTTTCGGAAAGGTTCGCGCTTTACCCGCCAATGTCACCCTAAATGGTTCTGTAGCCACTCTGTGAGAGGCACTTACAGGCATAAACAGACGGGCGCATTCTAACAGAAAAAGTTGAATACTAGGACGATCATTAAGATCGAGCCTGTCCCAATAATTCTTAACATCAATTTTATCAGTTTGACGACCTTGGTAAGCAGGAAGGGATTGATAACCCATTGCTGTTTTTCCCAAGTGTAGCGGCCCTTGCAACCCGGCAATACTCATTAAAGACACCATCAGTTTTGCAAGTTCTCGCCGCGTCATTTTATGATATTTAGGATCGTTCTCTTGAAAATTAGCTAAGGCTGGAGAATTTTCGTAAATCGTCGCTACTTGCTCCACTAGTTTAGGAACTTGACGAAATCCCCATATATTTAACTTTTCTAAACTACTGCTGCCAGCAAAATAATATAATGTTCCCCTTTTGGTATAGTGTAAGGTTGTGATAATTCTGATTGTTGCTTCATCATCAGGATTAATGCCAAAAATAACGTAGTGAAGATACCGGACTAAAAAGCCCATCCAATCTCGTTGATCATTATTGAAAAATTCTTCTAAACTATTATTGGTAATTCTATCTACATAATCAGCCGCTAACTTATTGAACAAACGTTGTGCTACTTGATCATTTTGACGCATTACCATTTCTTCATTAAAGAAGTAATTATCAACACACTGACGGAAAGCATCATGATTTTCCCCACCGGCTGCTGGGTCTGAGAGAGTAATTAAAAGAACATTGCGACCTCCTTGATCAACTCCTGGACTATGACTAGAACTAAGCATGGAAGTTCCCAGTCTCCAGTCACGGGCTTGGGGTGAGGTTAGGGCGGTTTCTAGGGTTTTAAAGTCTCCTAATACTACTTCCCCCGCACAACAAAAGGCATCCCCCAGCACTTGCCTTTTTCTATCTAGGTAAGGTGGATCATTGGCAATTGTTCCCTCTATAAAACTGATTATAGGCAAAAAGGTACGGCTGACTGGGTTTTGAGGGTTCTGTATTGCCCAGGCTTGAAAGTTATTCAGGGTTTTGTGTAATAATGATGGCTGAAAATTGGTTTCTGGTCTGGTAGTTGGTCGCATAAAGGTTATTTTTTTTCTTCTGAGTATAAATAAATATATTCAATAATCGAGTTTTGATCAATATTTTTAATATTTTTTAATTTTTGATATTTATTTGTTCTATCACATCTTCATAAATATCTGCCATTGTCAAAGTTAAGTTAACTGAATCTAAATGTAATTTATCATCTTTTCCTAATACTTCCGTTGACCAATTTCCTTGATCATCTTGACGACAAACCTCCACTTTTATTTGATTTTGGTAAATTAGAACATATTCCTTTAAACTGTCTATAGTTTGATAATTGATGCGTTTTTCACGTTTGTCTATTGTTGCTGTGGAATTAGATAAAACTTCTATAATCAAATTAGGACGAGTTTTAAAGTACCTTTCCTTATCTTCAGGATCACAAGTAACAATAATATCAGGATAGTAGAATATATTAGCATTTCTGATTTTAACTTTTACTTTCATATCTGACACGAAAGCACGACAGGAACTCCCGCGCAAATGGGGACGTAATATAGCGATAATATTACCTTTTATCAAACTGTGATCTTCGCTTGCACCCGCCATTGCAAAAACTTGTCCGGCCACATATTCATGGCGAATATCGCTAGATTTTTCAGCGTCTAGGTATTGTTCAACACTAATAATACTTAATGGAGATTGCATAATTTTGATTTGATGGCTGAGAAATTAGGTATAATTCTATTATATTAGAAGTAAGTGAGCGGAAAAAAACCGACACAAGTAACGAAAAGTTAAAGTTGCCCAAAACCTGTTCCCTGTTCCCTGTTCCCTTGTCATAACGACAATTTTTAACGCCAACGTACTTATTAAAAAAACTTCCCATGAGCCAAACTGCGATAAATCTCGTTGCTATATCTGTTTTTCTGATGACTTTTTCTACTTTATTAGGACCGTTAATACATCTTTCTCCCACAATACCAGCTTTAGCTACAGTGACGTTTTTAGGAATTGCAACTTTAGATAATTTCAGCTTTCAAGGTAAGGGAGGAACGATATTTTTAGACTTCCTGGCACGATTTTCTCCAGAATATAAAGAACGCATTTTACATCATGAAGCAGGTCATTTTCTCGTGGCTCACTTGTTAGAAATCCCCATAACTGGCTATACTCTTAGTGCGTGGGAAGCTTGGAAACAAGGACAACCAGGACAAGGGGGGGTATCAATAGATGATAGGGAGTTAACAACGCAAATAGAAAAAGGTGAAATTAGTACCCAAATTTTAGAACGCTATTGTACAATTTTAATGGCGGGAATTGCTGCGGAAACTTTGATTTTTGATGCTCCTCAAGGTGGAAATGATGATAAAATTAAGTTAATGCAATTTTTACAGGTTCTTGGTTTTTCTGAGGATATTTATCAGCAAAAACAACGGTTTCATTTGCTGCAATCTAAAAATCTGATTCAGGAGAATTGGGAAAGTTATCAAGCTTTGGTGTCAGCAATGAAAAAAGGGGTTGATGTTCAAGAGTGTAAAAAGGTGATTCGTGAGAGTGCGACATAATAGAAATATAAATTATAGCTTGAGGACAGTGAAAAATGTATCAAACAGATCCGCCACTTTCCCCTAAAGAAACATTACCCACAATGTATGATCTACCGAGTGAAGATCCAGAGGAGAAAGGTTTGCCAGATCAATTCCATTTATTACAACCACAATTATTATCAGAAACATTTGCACCTGCTAATTATCATAGTCAGGAAATATTTACAGGTAGTGACATGAATCTGTATTATGATTCTCGTCATCCATTGTGGTATAAACGTCCTGATTGGTTTGCGGTTTTAGGTGTACCATATTTATATGGTGATCATGAAGATTTAAGATTAAGTTATGTAGTGTGGCAAGAAGCTGTTAATCCCTATATTATCGTTGAATTGCTATCACCAGGAACAGAAAAAGAAGATTTAGGTCAAACATTGCGAGATGTGGAAAAACCTCCTGTTAAATGGGAGATTTATGAGCAGATTTTAAGAGTACCTTATTACGCAATTTTTGATCGTTATCAATCTGAGTTTAGAATGTTTCAGTTAAATGGCGATCGCTATATTGAAGCAAATTTAACAAATTCCCGCTTCTGGATACCCAGTATAGAATTAGGTTTAGGAGTTTGGGAAGGAAGTTATAAAAACGTCAATATGCCTTGGTTGCGTTGGTATGATAAAAATGGTAATTGGGTATTAACTCCCGCAGATCAAGAAAAACAACGCGCAAATCAAGAAAAACAACGCGCAAATCAAGAAAAACAACGCGCAAATCAAGAAAAACAACGCGCAGACCAAGAAAGACAACGCGCAGACCAAGAAAGACAACGCGCAGATCAAGAAAGACAAAAAACAGAAAAATTAATTGCACAATTGCGTGCTTTAGGTGTTGAACCAGAGATAGATTAAAGATTCAGATCCCCGACTTCTACCAAGAAATCATAATTTATTGATAGGATTAAATAAAAAATTCGGGGATCTTAGACATCATAATTTTTATTGTCCTCTCCCTGGGTTACAGTCTGCAAAACCCAAAGCTTCTGTATCCAAAAAACTAGCGATTCTCTCTTACGGTTTAAGGGTTGACATTGCTCAAAGGGAGTGAATGCGATCACATCTAATATTACTTTAGCCTGGTTTTTTAGATCAGATTCTTTTGCCGACATGAAAACAAGAAGGTGTATTCACAAGAATTATCCCATAAATTATCGGGAAAATTGTCATATATATATTTGTGGTAAAATTTGGGACAGTAAATTAACCAGGTTTTAGGGTTTGATATGTCCAGTTCCCAAGCGCCATACCGTGGAGCAGTACAAGCTCAAGGAGATGATATAACAAAGAGAGGAGGCTACACCCGTTCTTGGGCAGAAGAAAAACCTGTTACTGATGAAGAGGGATTATCATTTCTTGCTAAGATTGAAGGAGAATGTAGTAACTCTGAAAAGTTAGAACGAAAACAGGCCTTTGCCAAAGCTAGACGTTTCATTAAAAATGCTAGTCAACAAGGTGGTGTCAGACCTGAATCCCAACCTCACTCATTTCAAGATCCTAAGCGTACAATTAGCAACGCCCGTGTTGACATTGAAATTCGCAGCGGAATCACTTTTATTCCTACACAACAAGCAGAATGACGACTACTCTCACTAAAGTACAGCAATTTTTAGACTCTGGCGATAGCGACGGAGTGAGAGAAGAAGTTGCCAAAATATCTGTTAATCTAACAAAATTAGATACAAGTGTGAGAGATTTTGCTACCTTGCTTGCACTAGGATCGCAAGAAGTTTTGGAAATATGTTTAGGAGTATTGGGACGCGAACTTATTAAAAGAGATTCAGCAAAAGTCAGCAATGATGTAATTTGGTTACTTCTCGCCTCAATATTATCTCGACATAATATAACTTCTGATAGTTCATCAAGAGTTAGTATTGTTAGCCTTATATCTTGTGTTAAAGATTGGGAATTACCTATTTTTGCTTTATTAAGTCCTGCACTAGATTCTTTTTTGAAGGTGAGTCTTTCTGAAGAAAATCCTCTTATTTCTGAACAGACTTTAGATTTTATATCTACTTGGGGAGAAAATTATGCAAAAGCTCCTCGCACAAGAAAGCAACTTAAAGAATTTAAATCTCTGACTCAATCAGTATTAGATAAAGTAGATGATTTAGATATCAAAGATGAGTGGTCTGAAGGAGTAGAGACATTTTTAAGAATAGCAGGGCAAAAGCAATACAATCAATACTCAGATCAACGTATTTGGTCAGATGCTAGTAATTTGCTCAAAAAAATATATAGTCCTGAAATCTTAAATTCTGAGCAAGGCGCAAATTATTATCAAGTCAAAGACAATATACATAGACTAATTACTTCATGTCTTGCAGCTTTGGGAACAGTTTTTAGTAATGATAGTTTATCAATTGCAGTGCGTATTGATAATCCTGAAGAAAACAAGCCTTGGTCAATTCTTGCCAATGCAGTTGATAAGTTAGAAAGATTATTTCAAGAAATTGCAGACATTGGGAAAATAAATAAACTTCCCACTTTCACACCAGCACAAGCAATCCCAGGATCATGGACAATAATCCTCCATCTTGATATAAGTGATCATCAATCAAATTTACTTGCAAATGCAATCAAATTTCTTTCTTCAGTAGAAGATGTAAAAAATGGCTTTACTGATTTTGGGCATGATTTATATTTGTTGTATCTGTTGGCGATCTCTAAACTATTGAATGATCAATACTTTCGATTATTAAGTGTTTATTTTCATGCCTTGATTCAGCAACACCTAAAAAATGAAATTAAGTCATTTATAATTAATAGCTGGCAAGATTGTGTAGCAGAACTTAAAAAAAATGAACTTAGAGTAAATTTAGCTGTTTCTACCAATAGTCCAGAATTGTATTTTGTTAACTCTATCTCTACAGAAGATATTCCCAAAGTGGAAGAATCTGTGCAGCAGAATATTAGAGTTCTTTCTCGTGACATTCCCCAAGCTGATAACCTTGAACGAGTTCTAGATTTTGCATATTTATTAACTCAATATCCATCATCTCCATCAATACTCAGACAGAAGTTTTTGGAAATAGATGCACTGCACGAAAGACAATATTGGTACTATCTAAAAGCAGTAGAAATTCTTGGTTTGGCAAATGAACGACAAGAACCAACAGCTAGTTGTTATATACTGCATCGGTTACAAAACGAAGCCAAAAAGAGATTTCTTGCTTACCAATTTATATCATCAAAGGTTGGATCAGCATGGTTTAATTGGCAAAATGCAAATGATCTTTCAGATATTCAACCTGAGAGTGCGACTCAATTCTTGTTAGAAGTATGTCCAAAACTTTCAGAAACAACAGTTAAACGACGCGCTAAGACACTAAAATCTTGGTTGAATATATTTCTTCAACACTGGTAACGGGAGGAGTAGAATTATAAGAAACATCTATTTTGTAAAATTTATTCAATTTTTGTGAGGTTAATAAAGCATATTTCATCTTTGCTGTCATAAGTTATAAATAGTAATGATGCTTTTTGCAGATTTTCCCAATTTAATTAAATTTGATTTCTTAAACACTCATGTCTTCAACTCTCCAGTATCTTAGCGGTAACGATATTCGTCAATTATTCCTTGATTTCTACACGCAACGAGGACACCAACCGCTTCCAAGTGCTTCCCTTGTTCCTGAAGATCCTACTGTGCTGCTGACTATAGCAGGTATGTTACCATTTAAGCCGATTTTTCTGGGACAACGGACAGCGGAATTTAAACGCGCTACAACTTCCCAAAAGTGCATTCGTACCAATGATATCGAAAATGTGGGACGCACTAAACGCCATCATACATTTTTTGAGATGTTGGGGAATTTTAGCTTTGGTGATTATTTTAAAGCACAAGCGATCGCCTGGGGGTGGGAATTATCTACTCAAGTGTTTGGGATTTCCCCTAAAAATCTCGTTGTCAGCGTGTTTGAAGAAGACGACGAAGCTTTTGCCATTTGGCGCGATACTATTGGTGTAACGGAAAAACGCATCAAGCGCATGGGTGCTGATGATAATTTCTGGGTATCGGGTATTACTGGTCCCTGTGGTCCTTGTTCGGAAATTTATTATGATTTTCACCCGGAATTAGGTGATGATCATATTAATTTAGAAGATGATGGGCGTTTTATCGAGTTTTATAACTTGGTATTTATGCAATATAATCGGGATGCTTCGGGAAATTTAACGCCGTTACAAAATCAAAATATTGATACGGGAATGGGTTTGGAAAGAATGGCGCAAATTCTCCAAAAAGTTCCTAATAATTATGAAACAGATTTGATTTTCCCAATTATCGAAACTGCGGCGAAAATTGCCAAAATTGATTATCACAAAAGTGATGAAAATACGAAAGTTTCTTTAAAGGTAATTGGTGATCATGTGCGTGCTGTGGTTCACATGATTGCTGATGAAATTCGCGCTTCTAATGTTGGTAGGGGTTATGTTTTACGGCGTTTAATTCGTCGGGTAGTCAGACATGGCCGATTAATAGGAATTGCTGGGGAATTTATTAACCAAGTTGCAGAAACCGCAATTTCTATTTCGGAATCAATTTACCCCAATTTGCGACAAAGAGAAGCTGCTATTAAAGCCGAATTACAAAGAGAAGAAGTTAACTTTTTGAAAACTCTTGATAGAGGAGAAAAGCTATTAGCTGAAATTATCCAAGATATCAAACAAAAAGGACAAACTTCTATTAGTGGGGAAAGTGCTTTTACTCTCTATGATACCTACGGATTCCCCTTAGAATTAACCCAAGAAATCGCAGCCGAAAATAACCTCACTGTTGATGTTGATGGTTTTAATGCAGAAATGCAAAAACAGGTAGAACGGGCAAAAGCAGCACACGAAACTATTGATTTAACTGTACAAGGTTCTTTGGATAAACTAGCAGAACATATTCACTCTACAAAATTCATTGGTTATACCCAATTAACAACTACTGCAAAAATCGAAGTTTTGTTAGTTGCTGGTGTTTCCCAAGAAGCAGCAGAAGCAGGAACAGAAGTACAAATTGTTCTTGATAAAACTCCTTTTTACGCTGAATCTGGGGGACAAATTGGGGATAAAGGATATATTAGTGGTGATGGTGTTTTAGTCAGAATTGAAGATGTGAAAAAAGAATCTGATTTCTTTATTCATTTTGGATACATTGAACGTGGTACAATTAGAATTGGTGACAATATTACCGCCCAAATTGATCGCGGTTGTCGTCGTCGCGCTCAAGCTAATCATACAGCAACTCATTTATTACAAGCTGCTTTAAAGAAAGTTGTTGATGAAGGAATTTCTCAAGCTGGTTCTTTGGTTTCTTTTGATAGATTGCGGTTTGATTTTAACTGTCCCCGCGCTTTAACCGGTGAGGAAGTTATCCAAATTGAAGAATTAGTAAATAGTTGGATTTCTGAAGCCCATGGTGCTACAATCGAGGAGATGCCCATAGCAGAAGCAAAAGCGAAAGGTGCAGTGGCCATGTTTGGGGAAAAGTACGGTGATCAAGTGCGCGTGATTGATTTCCCCGGTGTTTCCATGGAATTATGTGGGGGAACTCATGTTAATAATACGGCGGAAATTGGCGTTTTTAAAATCATTTCTGAAGCCGGAGTTGCGTCTGGGGTGAGAAGAATAGAAGCGGTTTCTGGTGCTGCGGTATTGGATTATTTGAATGTGCGTGATATGGTAACAAAAGATTTGTGCGATCGTTTTAAGGTCAAACCCGAAGAAATACCCGACAGAATCACCACTTTACAAACCGAACTTCGCAACAATGAAAAAGAAATTCAAAGCCTGAAATCACAAATAGCAATTGTTAAATCTGACAGCTTATTACAAACTGCGGAAATGATCGGAGAACATAAAATTATTGTTGCTCAAATGGCAGATATTGACCCAGAATCATTAAAAGCTGCTGCGGAAAGATTGCTGCAAAAAATCGGTAATGGTGCTGTGGTTTTAGGTTCTATTCCCGAAGCCGGGAAAGTGAGTATTGTTGCAGCATTTAGTTCTGAAGTGAATAAAAAAGGAATCCAAGCGGGAAAATTTGTGGGAACGATAGCGAAAATTTGTGGAGGTGGTGGTGGTGGAAAACCCAATCTCGCGCAAGCTGGGGGACGTGACGCGAGTAAGTTACCGGAGGCTTTAGAAACTGCAAAAAATGATTTGTTAGCATCTCTAACCTAACATATTGTGGGGTAGGCATCTTGTCTGCCCTGTATTTTGCTATACTGTTTTTAACACCTTTTCAAGTGCATCAACGCAACATCCTGACTAATATTTTATGACTATTGACGCTTTTGTTGATAATGGACATACCCCAGGTAGAGAATTTTCTGAGCAATTTCTGTTAAGTCCTGAATTTACTGTTGAAACCCTCAAACCTATTCTATCAGGTTCAAGTCGCCTGAAAAAGGCTGAATTAGCAGCCGAGATAGCCAACGCACTTGACAAAGGTAAGGTTACTCCAGAAACAATATTACTGGAATATGTGAAACAGCGAAAAACATGGTTGAGTTTGAAACAGGGTACTCATGTTCTTACACCAAATCTAAAACCTGCTGCATTTTTGTTAAAAGAGTTTGGGGAAGATGGTTGGTACGGACCAATTCAGGAAGCAAATCAACCCCACAAAAAATGGTATATCCGAACTCATAAAATTGATGATTCAGGTAAACGACCAGATAAACGTGATATTCGTTGGTCTGTTATTGCAGAAGTAGCAAAAGATTATGTAGCTTTATTTTGGGATGGATTTAGTTTGAGTTCAACAACTAGTGAACGCATAGAAGCTATTCAATTTCCATTTTGGCATCATATTCCTGGATTTTTTGATGAATTAGCTAATCATTGTCAAGCAAACTGGAAATTTCCTAATCTTCATAAACTTGTTCTGCATGATATGTGGGATAAATATCTTAATAAATCAATAGATGGTATTGCTTATAAATGGAAACACTTACGCATTAGAGCAGAAGCATCAGGACTGGCTATAAATGCTCGCAGTGCTGGAGTTCCAGAGATTGATGTCAGAGGATTACAAGCTTTGTCAGAAAAACTAGCTGAGTCGGTTTTACAGAAACTGGGTTTGGTAGGTGATTCTGGTAAAATGAGTGATGCTGAAGATGCAATTGTGTTAACCTTGATCAAAGAGTGGGGTACTAAATCTTATGAGTTTTCACTAGGCAGGGAATTAACTGCGATTGAAATGGAGACAGACGAGCCAAAAAAAGTTAAAATAGAGTCTGTAATCAAAGCACACTGCTATTTTGGAGAAAAATCTGACAAAACGCAAGATTCTCTTCAGCACATAAAGTGCTATGGTGGTAGTACCTCTGTTCTTGAGTTTCTACTAAAAGAACTTGAACTTCAAGGCTAAAGTTATGACTAGCTTCATCCACAAGGGTAATTTGGACTTCTTATCTGAAAAACAAAAGGCTGAACTGAGTAAGCATTTTATGTCGGCATCAACCAATAATATGATGCCGCACCAACTTGCTGTGCTGTTGGGTATAAAATACTCTGATGCTCTTGCAGTCTTAACGATACTTGAAGAAGAAGGACTCTGTGAAATGAAACTGCTTATATATCATAATTGTGATCCAGATGTACCCGCTGATGCGATTCCATTTGGTCAAGGCTTTCCTAACTTGCCATGGTTTTGCCCGCATTGTGAAAAGAGTGTACATGATTATAATGAGTTATCTTATGATTTCATGGCACATTTTGTGAAACAACGTGAATTTGTGGAATCAAGTCATGCCTAGTTCAGATGATGAGATTGTTGAAGATGCTATTAAGGCATGGGAACGCGTAAAAAATAGCTCTAGCGGTATTAGATCAAATAAATTGGCTTCTTATTTGTATAAAGCAGATGATAAACTTTGTGAATATTTAGATAAATTTAAGATATTTACAGAATTAAAGAAACCTACACTCAAACAAAGACAACAAGCTGGAAAACTGTTGGAGCAAGTTGTACTTTTAGTTTTTAATGGACTGCAAGGAGTTCAACGAACTAAAAGTTTTCAATCAGCAGGACCTCAATATGATTTATTAATCAGTGGTAATGATCATGCTTGGAAAATGGTGTGTGAAACTTTATATCTAGATTGGAATAAGAGAAATATAGTAATTGAAGCTAAAGCTACAAAAGCTACTTTACCACATAAACAATTTGCTCGATTATGTAGCATTATGGAACATCATTTGAGAGATGCAGGTCTTGGAATTTTTGTTACATTAAACGGAGCAACAGGCTTTCCTAAACGAAATAGTAAAGAAAGGCAAAAAAAAGTAAGTGATTGTAGACTCCTGCAAATAATTTTTCATGCTAGAACAAATAAAATAATTATTGTTTTAGACAAGGAAGATTTATTTGAATTATCAAGAAATGGAACTTTAATTGAACTATTAATTAGAAAAATAAGCGATTTATCTGAGTTAAGTGGTCTTCCTACTGCTTCCGTCGAAAATTGGCAAGAAGATGTAGATTTACCACCTCATTTAAAAATTCTTTTATGAATCTAATAATTGAAAATAAATTACATTTTCACATTTTATAAATTCTGCCATGCTGCATCTTCCTCTGGTTTCAACCAATCTTTTGCTAGTGAAGATTCACTCATAATCGTAATTTCTAGCATCTTATTTTGTTGGTGCTTGGTTTGTAAAAACTGGACAAAATCTAAGATTTCCTGTAACACAGGTTCAGCTAATTTTTCTAATTCTTGTGTTATTTGTTCTTTAATTGTCATTAAAATGTTACCCTTTACTAATTGTCAACAGATATGATATCAGCTTCCGCAGTAATTGTATTTATATTGTCACTGCTATTTTACCAACTTCTGTAGAAGGTTCAGGTATAGGTTTTCCATCTTCTTTCAATACTTCCAAATACAATTCTATAGCTTCTTTAATTAGTTCTTCTGTTTCTTGTAGAGTATCACCACAAGCAACACATCCGGGTAAATCTGGAACATAAGCAGAATAATTACTACCTGCCCATTCATAGACTACTGCATAATTTTTCATTGTTTATCCTCCAGTTGTGCTTGGGAAAAAATACTCCTTCGAGTTCCTTCCGCTAAGTCTTTACTAAGTTTACCCGCTACTACCACAATACCCGATTTAATCTGATGTTTGAGGATACGATGACTACCTCCGATCTATATACCAACCATCTTCTTCTAGGATTTTGAGAACTTCTTTGACTTTCATTGTTTACTATCATAGCGTGATTAGTAATTTGATAAATTAATGGTAAAAATACCTCCTTAACAAGTATAATATATTTAATCTACAGAATAGACAATGTTATTTATTAAGTTAGTTTAAGGAGTTGTATGATTTCTAGTCAAGTAGAAATGGAAGATAGAGAACTTATAGAAATGGAAGATATAGAACTTATAAAGCTTTATAAGAAAGGTGAAAGAGATTTTAGTTATCATATATTCTATAACGGAAATATTGAATTTAATAATATGTTTAATAGGTGGTTTTCCAACTTTAGCAATGAAAATCTAACAAAAATCATCTTAAATAATTCAAAATTACATCGTGCAAATCTTAGTGGTACAAATCTTAGTGGTGCAACCCTAAATTGTGCAAACCTTAGTAGTGCAATTTTAATTTATGCAGACCTTAGTGGTGCTAATCTTTCTGGTTCTGATTTAACTAAAGCTAATCTTTCTGGTGCAAAGTTACATCATGGAAGAAAAGTCTATTACCCTTTCTTTGTTAGTACAAGTTTAAAAGACGCAATCTTAACAGAAGCAAATTTAGAAAATGCAAATTTAAGAGAAGCAGATTTGAGAGATGCAAAGTTAATAGGTGCAAATCTGAGAGGTACAAATCTTAAAGGTATAAGGTTAGAAAATACAGATTTCTCAGGTGCTGATTTAACAAATGCTTGTTTAGATCATACTTGTTTAAAAGGTATGATTATTGATAATAATACGAAAATAAATCAAAAATATAATTTAATTTGGGAAATTACTAATAAAGAATTAGAAAATAGAAATCTCTCTGGACAGGATTTAAGTAGAGCTAACTTATTAGGAACAACCTTAACAGGAGCAGATTTAACAGATGCAA
>NZ_KE384642.1:38048-102686 GCF_000426905.1 Dolichospermum circinale AWQC131C | reverse complement strand
TAACAGGAGCAGATTTAACAGATGCAAATTTGACAGGAGCAGATTTGACAGGAGCAGATTTAAGAAGAGCAAAATTACAATGTGCAAATCTGAGAGGCGCAAACTTGAAAATGTCAAAAATTGCCAACGCTAATTTTGCAGAAGCAAATTTTTGCGATACTGATTTAAGTCAAACTCACAATAAACTTACTACTGTTAGCACTTTAAAAGATGCTTATTATAATGATGAAACTAAATTTCCTGAAAGACTTCATCCCACAACTGTACACAAAATTCCACAAAAAGCTGCACAAAAAATTTCACAAATGATTTGGTCAAATTATCAAGATCCTCAGTGGATAAAGGAGTTATTAAATAATAAAGGAGAATCACAGAAATATCTACCATCACGAGAAAGACAACAAGAATTTAAAGAAGAACTAACAAAAAAATATGGTTATAAATGTTTAATTAGTGGTTGTGAAATTAAAGAAATTATTGAAGCAGCACATATTATTCCTTATAGCAAGATTGAATCTCATGATGTAGCTAATGGATTACTTTTGAGAGTAGATTTGCATAGACTTTTTGATGCACACCTGATAGCGATTCACCCAACCACCAGAAAAGTATTAATATCTGAACAAATAGCAAAAGACTATCAAGATATTAGAGGAATAAAAATAGAAAGTCGTTTAACTGATGAAGATGCGAATAAACAACAGGACGCTCTAAGATATCATTGTGAACAATGTAATTGGATAGATAAGCGACTTCTTGAATAATTCAACTCATATTTTTATCAATTCAAACAAACTGCTAGACTATAATTAGAACTTAATTGAGAAATTTGTAGAAGCGACATCCAACCCATAAAACCTATAAATTAAAATTATGACCCTCGCACAAGAAACACGCTACTATTCACCCCAAGAATACTTAGAATTAGAGGTAAACTCAGAAATACGTCACGAATATATCAACGGATTAATTATACCCATGACAGGCGGAACACCCAATCACAACCAACTTGCAGGAAATTTTTACGCCATGTTAAATTTCGCGCTTAAACGTCAACCTTATCAAGTCTTTGTCACAGATCAACGTCTTTGGATTCCCAGCAGAAAAATTCATACCTATCCTGATATTATGGTCGTGAAAACTCCCTTAGAATATCAAGAAGGAAGAACCGACACTTTAGTAAATCCTGTAATGATTGCAGAAGTCTTATCAAAATCTACTAAAGGCTATGATAGAGATGAAAAATTTGCAGCTTATCGGACAATTCCCACCTTACAAGAATATATTTTAATTGATCAATACACAATCCACATTGAACAATATTTTAAAACCGATAATAATCAATGGATATTTTCCGAATTTACAGATGGAAATATCAACTTAAATCTAGCCTCTATTTCCTGTCAAATGACATTATCAGATATTTATGATAAAGTAGATTTCAACATACAAGAATAAACAACTCAATCTTTCTCTCTGCGCCTCTGCGTGAGATAATCATAATTCTAAATACCAAAGGAGTCAATAAAAATGAGTCGCATTAATCCCTATAGATTACAAATGCAAATTACCCAAATGTTCGCCCAAGGACAATCATTTTTTGCACTTACTAAAGTCCAAGATTGGTTAAAAGAACATAATCACAATCCTTTAGATTATGAGGTGATATTCCACAAAAAACCCGCACCTCCCGGTTCAAAAGAAGTCATGGTCATAGAAATAGAACTCAAACGTAAGGACGGACAACCTGTAGATTCTTGGTTACAACAACAAGCGAATTTACAAGCTTAATTCGTGAAAATCATCAATCTTCAATCCCTGCATTTTGATAAAATCAGGGATTAAACATTAATTTAAAATTAATTATTTTATTAATTTAGGACTTACGCACGAGTCACGGAATAACGAACCACTGAGGCACAGAGAACACAGAGAAATGAGGGTTTGAGGAATATTTTCCGTAAGTCCTGTAATTATCTAAATCCTCTATTACCTTGTAAACCTCCTGTATGTATTAATAGTAAAGATTCGGATTTGAAAAAACCTTGTTTGATTAAATCCATAACTCCATAAAACATTTTTCCGGTATATATATAGTCTAAAGGTATGTGATGTTGTTGTTGAAAATTATCACAAAATAGTTTTAATTCATCTTTTACTTGAGCGTAACCACCAAAATGATAATTACAAATTAGTTCCCAAGGTGCGGGAGAATTGACAGGTTTAGGTAAGTCAGAATTTAGATAATTTTTTAGTAAATTATTAATATCTTGATTGAGAAAATCACCACCTTTTAAAACAGGAAAACCAATCACTTTTTGTGGTTGATTTAATGATAGTGTGATCCCTGCTAATGTTGTTCCTGTACCACAAGCTAAACAAACAGTATCAAAGTCTTTAATTGTTTCTAATATCTCTATACAACCACGCATACCGTTTAAATTACAACCACCTTCAGGAATAATAAATACTTTCCCAAATCGCTGTTTTAATTGGTTTTGTAATTCCTCTGTATGGCTTTGTTTATATGTCTGACGATCAATATATACTAATTCCATACCTTGTGTAACTGCAAATTGTAAGGTAGGATTTAAAGGGATATTTTCTTCTCCACGAATTACTCCAATAGTGCGGAAACAAAATATATTTCCTGCGGCTGCGGTAGCATAAATATGATTAGAATAAGCACCACCAAAGGTCAGAATTGTGGATAAATTTCTCTGTTTAGCTTCGACAAGGTTATATTTTAGCTTAAACCATTTATTACCGTTAATTTGGGGGTGCATGAGATCAAGACGCAAGATGTATATTTTAACATCTGCTTGATCTACAATTTGACTATTAATTTTTTGAATGGGTGGTGGAAAAAAAATTGACGACATTTCCAAAAAAGGTTATTATTTACTATAATAGTACCAAATAGCAAGTTTATGGCTAAAGTTTTTGATTTTATCAACGAAGAATTACAAAAGTTTATTAGTACTCAAAAAATATTTTTTGTGGGAACTGCACCTCTGAGTTCTACAGGTCATGTTAACCTTTCTCCCAAGGGTTTAGACAGTTTTCGCATTCTTTCCCCCCACCGAGTTGGTTATTTAGATGTAACAGGTAGTGGTAACGAAACATCTGCTCATTTACAGGAAAATGGACGGATAACCTTGATGTTTTGCGCTTTTCAAGAGCCGGCTTGTATTCTCCGTCTTTATGGTCAGGGACAAACTATTTTACCAGATTCTCCTGACTGGAATTTTCTCTATCCTTTATTTCCTCCTCTTCCGGGAACTCGACAAATTATTATTGCAGATATTGAACGAGTACAAACTTCCTGTGGGTTTGGTGTTCCTCTGTATGAATATCTTGGACAAAGAGATACTTTAGTTAATTGGGCTAGTAAAAAAGGGGAAGAAGGAGTTAAGGAATATCAACAAAAGAAAAATCTTATGAGTATTGATGGCTTATCAACTCCTTTGAGTAAATCCCATAATTTAGGTGATTAATAAAATTAAAATTATGAATTATCAAGTAGTTAACCAATTGGATGAAACCCAAATTTACCAACTTGTAGAGTTATACAAAAATGAATTTTGGAGTAGAAACAGGACATATCAAGATGTGTTCAAAATGTTGGCTGCATCTGATATTATTATTGCTTTAGTAAATGAGGAAAAAGCACTAATTGGTTTTTGTCGGGTTCTGACTGATTTTGTTTATCGCGGAGTTCTTTATGATGTGATTGTTAAACCTAGTTATAGAAAAATGGGATTTGGTGCTAAGTTATTAAATGAAGTCATTAATCATCCCCAATTAAAAAAAGTTGAAAATATTGCTCTTTTCTGTTTACCAGAAATGATCCCATTTTATCAAACTTGGGGTTTCACTGATGTTGTCAAGTTAGAATTAATGTACCGTTATCAATAATATAGCAATTCTGGATCATGTCTAATCAACGGATAATTGAAAGTATATACACAGATGGGGCTTGTACAGGTAATCCTGGTCCTGGGGGTTGGGGTACAGTTATCTATTTCTGTGATGGTTCAGTTCACGAAATGGGTGATTCATCCCAACATACCACTAATAATAAAATGGAAATGCAAGCGGCGATCGCGGCCTTGGAATTTTTTCAATCATCTGGACAAACTCAACCTATTACCCTGTTCACTGATAGTGAATATCTGATTAATTCTATTACTAAATGGATGCCAGGTTGGAAAAGGAAAGGCTGGAAAAAATCAGATGGTAATCCTGTCCAAAATCAAGACCTTTTGCAAACCCTTGATCAACTTAATAGCCAATTGATAAAATGGCAGCACGTTCGCGGACATTCTGGTAATATTGGTAATGAACGCTGTGATGCGATCGCTCGCTGCTTCGCTAACGGTAAAACTCCTAACCTACAACAGTTATTCCTATTTCCCAACTCTGTTTACGAAACTTTACCTAAAATCAGTGAAATGAGTGAATCACTAGTATCTGATTATCCGATCAACTCTAGAATAATAATTAATAAAAATACACTGGAAAGCAGTTCATCTGTATCAGATATAACCATTATGGAACCTTCTACTGCCCCAACCGCGACTACAACCAACGAACAACCCATTGAAATGAGGGTTTCACAACTTCGTAACTTAGTGGAAACTTTGCGTATTGCGGACGAAATTGCCGAAAAAGGCTACCTAATCACCAGTTCAGAATTAGCAGACTTAATGAGTGTTCACTCTAGCGCCGTTACTAGCAGAGGTGATGAATGGCGCTGGCGAAATTGGATAGTTTCACGGGTAAGACGTGAAGGTAATCAAATTCTTTGGGAACTGGAACGTGGAGACAAAATAGAAATAGAAGTAGAATAAACAATGAAGAGGGAATAGAGTCGCCAGGTTTTCGGTGTATACTTTTTTAGGTAAATTTTGGTTCTCATTTAACAATACCTTGGACAAATTAAAAAAACCTTGATTCGTAGGTGGGGTTGAGGTTTGTTTAACCCCACCTCCAAAAAAATATTGATTCAGTTGTTGTTAAGTTCCTAACATTTGCAAATTGTGCAAAGTAGCATAAAATCCCTCTTGTTGCAACAATTCTTCATGACTACCCTGTTCAATCAATTCTCCCCGCTTCAACACAAAAATCCGGTCTACATTACGAATCGTAGACAAACGGTGAGCAATAATAATTGCTGTACGCCCTATCAGCAAGTCATTTAAAGCCTCTTGAACCAAAGCCTCAGTCCCCACGTCCAAACTAGCTGTAGCTTCGTCTAGCACCAAAATTTCCGGGTTACGAATAGCAGCCCGCGCAAAGGCTAAAAGTTGTTTTTGACCACTAGAAATATTTGTCGCCCGTTCTCGCAATTGAGTATCATAACCCTGGGGTAGTTGATTAATAAACGCTGCAACATTGGTTTTCACCGCTGCTTGTTCAATTTCTGCAAAACTGTAATCATCACCTAAAGTAATGTTACTTTTCACATCACCCGCAAACAAAAACGCCTCCTGCAAAATTACTGTCATATAACTTCGCAGTTCCCTTTGGGGAATTTCGCGGATATCCACACCGTCAATTAAAATACGTCCTTGAGTTGGTTCATAAAGACGACACAACAAGCGAATAATCGAACTTTTCCCCGCACCTGTCGGACCTACTAAAGCTACTTTTTCCCCTGGGTAAATAGTAAAGTCTAAATTTTTAATCACATAATCATCATCTTTATAAGCAAAGGAAACATTTTCAAACTTAATTTCCCCCAAGGCAGGAATAGGCGTAAAATCTTGAGTTTCTAACTTAGAGATGATCTGATCAATGTAACCAAATTCAAAATTTTTATTGAAACTTTCTGAACCTGGGTAATCTTTAATTTCGATAGGTTCATCTAAAATATCAATTACCCGTTCAATAGCCGTAAAACCAGATTGAATTACGGTAAATTTTTCGGCAAAATTCCGCAAAGGTTCAAAGAATTGTTGGGCATATAAAATAAATGCTGATAAAATCCCAAAGGTGATTTGTTGATTTAACAATAACCCCCCACCTAACCATAATACCCCAGCAATAGCAATTAAAGCAACCCATTCTAGGGTGGCAGAAACCGCTGAATCAAACCAAATACTAGTATCTACTTCCCTAACATAACGTTGATTAGCAGCCCGAAATAACTCCAAATTAACTTTTTCTCGGCGGAATAATTGGACTACATTAATACCAACAATATTTTCTTGGAGTTGAGAATTGAGTTGAGAAAGTTCTTCTCTACTTTTATAATTAGCCGCCCGATATTGCTGTTGAAAATAAATTATTAACCAAGTGACTGGGAAAAGAATAAATATCAACAAACAAGCAAGTTGCCATTGAATTGAAAACATCAATCCAATAATCACTACCATAGATAATAAATCAGAAATAACACCTATAGCCCCAGTGGAAAAAACATCTCCTAAACTTTCTACATCACTAGTAAGTCTAGTAATTAATTTACCTACGGGTGTACTATCAAAAAAACGTACAGCTAAAGATGTCACATGATCAAATAAATCCTCACGAATAGCCGCTGTGATTTTTTGTCCTAATTTCTGAACTAAATAACCTTGTACACCTATTAATACTAAGCGGATAGCCGTTGCTATCAGTAACATCCCAATGAGAATATTTAAACCCTGCCACAGGGGCATATTTTGCAAAAATTGATATGTACTCGGTTCTTTGCGAATTAAAGAAACCGCTTGTCCGACTAACATGGGTTTAATGGCACTAGCAACAGCAATAGGAATTAGCAGTAACATAGATACTGCCAATAATTTGCCATAACGACGACCATAGGGTACTAAGCGCAAAAATAACCGCCAGTCATTTTCTCGAGGGCGGTATACCGTATCCGATTTAACTTGAGATGGGTAGATGCTCATAAATAGGAAATAGGGAATTAAAAACCGTTAAAACTTGCAAAAGTGAATTTATAACTGAATGCTCACTAATTTTTTTCAAAAATTAAACCATTGATTTCTTGAGACTTTATCTCTGCGGCTTGATAGGCCAGCAAATATTCTTGGCCACCCAACATAACATCACCATAATAATCATAAGGCGCTTCACCATAAATAGGTAAAGGATCATCCTCTGGATAATCTTCCTGAGATTCTTCAATTACAGCTTTTAACTGCTTAACACTGAGACTTTGAGCCGGAAAATAATAAAGTTCTTGGGGCTTTTTTTGGAGAAAAGGAAGTGTAGGATCAATAATCACATCATTAACTTCAATCCAACCATGTTCAACGGGTTTATATGGCTTACCCGCAAATACTAAAAAGCCTTGTACATACTTTGCCCCCTCAGTCACCAAAACCGCTTTATAAGCATTATCAAAAGGTTTTTTGGCTTTACTTTTGATAGTGTTTGCAACTTGATGAGACAGAGTTTCATCTAATACTTTATTCATTGGATAAATCCTCCTTTAATTATGCCGACAATTATCTGTTAATTTTTGGTTTAGCATTAAGTAATTTTAGCAAATTTGGGATCATTTTTACTTTTTTTGGGTAAATTTAATATTTTATTTGTTCTTTCTGACCCAGTTATTTCATATTCAGGAAGCAAAACAGAAATTAAACAGAAATTAGGGGTAATTCCTGGATTACCCCTATAATCAGGTCATTAGCCATATCCTAATAATAAATTCCCTGACCTTCAACAGGATATTTTAAAAGTATCATCAGGAATAAATAAACCTAATTTGAATTATTTTTATTTGGGTTTTTATTTGGGTTTTTATTGGGGGTTTTTTGTGGTGCAGGAGTTACCGCTGCTGGTTTAGAAACTTCTTGCTTGTAAAAGCGAACCACCTGCTGCACATAACCAGCCGTAAAGCCCTTATCGCAGCCAGTATAGTTACCAGTCATCCACCAACAAGCAACACCACGTACAGCAGCATTCTCATCGTTTTTAGTGGCTGCAAATTGCTTATTTAACTCACGGGTGGTGATACAAGAAACAACTTGACGGGCTACCTTGGGATCATTTTCAAACTGAGTTGGTGTTAATTCTTTTTTCAGACAATTTCTCGTCCAACCTTTGAGAGTTTCCGGTTTAACTTGCCATTCACTATAATATCCATCATTGCGCTTTTTCGTTTTCGGTGCAGCTAGTCGCAAAGCTTCTACCATGGCTGCGACTTGGGTATCAGAAGCAGGAGGTTTCGCTTGCGCTAAAGACGGTAAAAATCCCAAACCAATAATCATAGTGCTAAACATCAATACTATCGGGTTTTTGTTCATAACTCAATTTCTGATTCAAAACATCAAAATATAGCATATAACAACAGTAGATAATTCAGTCAAGAATTTTCTTCACTCCCTGTCCTCTGTACCTAGAGTGGTTAGTTCAAAAAAGAGTTTTAGGGCTAAACCAGGGACAAAGAGAGAGTTTAAAAGTATCAATCATCTACAAATTTCTTTTCTGCTATTCTCAACTTAGCAGAACGAGAACGGGGGTTTTCTTTTATTTCCGCTTCCGTAGCCATAATTGGTTTTTTTGTTAAAATTCGCAAGAAAGGTAAGTTTCTTAAACCGTGTTTAACTATTCTATCTTCTAAGCTGTGAAAACTGATAATTGCTATTTTTCCACCGGAAATAAGGGCTGTTGGTGCTTTTTCTATTAAGGTTTCTAAGACATTTAATTCATCATTGACTGCTATTCGCAGGGCTTGGAAAACACGGGTGGCAGGGTGTATTCTTCCGTAGCGATATTTAGGAGGGACAGAGTAGGCGATCGCATTTGCTAATTCTGTAGTAGTATTAAATGGGCGATTTTCTACTATTCTTCTAGCTATTTTTCTGGAAAGTCTCTCTTCACCATATTTAAAGAAAATATCCGCCAATTCTTTCTCGTCCCATTCATTGATAATATCTCCAGCGGTGAGAGATTGTTGTTGGTTCATACGCATATCTAAATTAGCAGTATTTCTAAAACTAAAACCTCGTTCTGGATGATCTAAATGATAGGAACTTACTCCCAAATCTGCTAAAATTCCATGATAGGTACTTTCTAGAAATTGGTAATTTGCAAAATTGCTATGAATAAAATTCACTCTATTTCCAAATTCCGCTAAATTCTCTTTGGCTGCATTTAAAGCATCTAAATCTTGGTCAACGGCGGTAATTTTCACATCTTCAGCAGTTGCTAAGATTAAGCGACTGTGACCTCCACCACCAACGGTTAAATCTAAATAATGTCCACCAGGTTGGATATTTAAACCTGTGATTATTTCTTGACTGAGAACGGGAATATGGGAAAATGTAATTTCTTCTAAATCTAGTGAGTTTTGTAAATCTGATTTGCTCATTAATTTATTTTATTAATTTATGAAAATGTAACTACTTTTTGCTTTTTAATGACAGAATTAAAATCAATTCCTTTCCAATCTTTAAATAGTTCCGCAATTTGTTCTAATGTGGTAAAATTGTCTGTAAAATATTCAAATTGGCAAAGATCAAGATTGAGAAAAAAACTCAAAAAGCTACAATGATCTTTTACACCAAAACCAAGGGAACAATCAACACGCCAATTATCTATACTTGTGCCATATTCATGAATAAATTCGCATATTTTTTCAATGCTACCAGAATATTTTTGACATAATTCTAATAATTCAAGAGGATTTTTAGCGATATCACAAAATAACTCTATTGCTTGATAGGTTAAATTGGTAGGACGATATTTAAAATCAATTAATAATTGACAAATATCTAAGGCTTCTAAAAATTTTTGTTCAGATGTTTTGTTCATTATGAATATCAAGAATATTGACCATATTTTGACCAAGGGGCGGTTAGAAACCGCATCTCAACAGACAAAACCCACCTACGTGGGTTGTTAATTTAGTCCGCGCGGACTTTGTTTGTGTAGACGCGATAGCGCAGCGTAAGCCATATTATATTCGCCGGAGTTTTATTATATTCACTTATTGATAATCTCATTCTAACGGAAAACCGCCATATTTGTCAATGATTTGATCAATATTTTCCATAATGTTAATAGTCTCCGATATGATGGAAATAATATTTTGATAATGACTAATATCATCAAAATTTAATTGTCTTCCTTTTCTGTCTTTCAACCATTTTTGACAAACTTGATAACCACCAATATAAAAATTCCAGATTTGTTGCGGAACTTGATCAAAATACTGTTCAGCATTTATCCAGATTTGTTGATGATTTTCATGATATTTGACCTGTTCGACCAGATCAGAACCAGGAATAGGATAGGTAGAAATTTCTGTTCCGGTTTCCTTCATTAAATGGTATTTTACTAGTTTATCACCTTTGATTACTAATTCCCAAAAAAGTGCAGCATTGGCAGTTAAAGGAACACGAGGAAAATCAATCTTTAAAAATTCGGCGTAACGTTGACGGTAAATAGGAGCATGAAAGATAGCGTAAATGTAATTAAAAATATCCTCTGGTCCAAAGGTTTTAGTTTTATCTCCTTTTCCATCATAAATAAATTCTAAGTCTAGTTTTTGAGAGAATTGTGTAATAAATTCTGGGGATAAATTCGGTTTACGTTCATGAGAATGATTAATGACATTATTATCAAGAGTAGGCTTATTAGTTGGGTAAAGATAGAGAGGAAAAATATACGAACCATTTACATCCATAGAAATAGCAGTACAGGGAACATTAGATATTAGTGAATGTCTCCATTCCTGGAGTTTTACTATTCTTGGTAAATTGAAAACTAAATTATCTTTCCTAAAAACATGATTCAGTAACTCTTTTCTAGGTCTATCCATTACTACATCACTATAATAACAATAGCGTAAATCAAAAGGACGATATAAACAAGTAATTATTTTAGCTTTCCATTTATCATCTGAGAGAATTGCTTTTCTAACTTTATCTAATTCCCAATTTTGATTATTAGTAATGTTATATTTGTCAGCATATTCTTGATTAGATAAATTGTTCTCTCGCAATTCCTGAATTTTTTTAGTCATACTTTCTTCATCAAAATCAATAGCAAAATTGTCTCTATGAGTTTGAAAACCTAAAACATTAACACTCATTATTTCGTTAATTTTCCACATTTGCTCATGTTCGACTCTTAAATCAATATTTTGAGGCTTAAATAAATAAAATGGTGTATTTGGTGCTAATTGTTCCCAATTAGTAGAATTAATATCATTTTCCCCTAACCAATGATACTTACCACCAACTAACTCTTTATTTTCATAAACTTCTCTAGAACCCCATAAATCAGCATGATAAACTGTTGCTAATTGTTTCTGACTATTTTGTTCTTTATTTTGATATTTAATAAAAAATCCAATTGCTACCCCTTGCTGAATATCAAAAACATTTTGATCTGCTGAACCGTCAGGACAAACTTCTTTCTTCTTGCTATTACCATGTAGATCTAAAACATAAATCTCATCAAAAGTTTCCATCAAATTTTGACGCATACCCCGAAAGGTGGGGTTATCTAAATAACCATGATTGGTAATAAAAGCTAAAATTCCGTAACCTGTTTTTTCAATTCTCCATTGACTAAACCGGATAAATTTTACATAATCATCATTTAACCATTTAGGATTTTTTTCACCTAAAGGTTTTCCGTCAACTTCAAAATAATTTCCTGTTTCACAATTATAAATACTATCTTCACCTTTCAAAAGATTTTTGATCCAATCACCTGTGTTTACAGAGTGTCCAGAATAAGGAGGATTTCCCAAAATTACCATAACTGGATTTTCTTGTTTAATAAGCTTTGCTGCTTCTGCTTCTTGTTTAATTCGATAACCAAAACTAACCATTTGATCTTCTAACTGAAAAGCCTCTTGTAAGGTATTAGTTAAATAAATCCTTAACCGTTCCTCAGAACTAAAATCATAACCCAATTCTTGCAACTGTAAAACTAATTTTATATGTGCTACAGTATAGGGAGCCATTAATAACTCAAAACCAAATAATCGCGGTAATAAATGTTGACTAACATAACTTGACCACATTCCCCTTTGATTTTTAAACTTATCATAAATAAAATCAATGACATTGTGAATAAAAGTTCCCGTTCCCACCGCAGGATCTAAAATCAAAACTTGATGGGTTTCGATAGTTCCCTCACCCTTGGGATTAGGAACTTTAATCTTTTTAGAATCTGCTAAACCTTTACTAATATTAAACTTATGTTTGAGAATATAATCTACACTTTTGACAATATAATTAACCACTGGTTCAGGAGTATAATAAACCCCTCTTGATTCTCGCATTTTCGGGTCATATTCCGCCAAAAACGTTTCATAAAAATGGACAACAGGGTCTTCTGTGCGAGTCCGTTTACCAAAATTTTTGAGAATTTCCGCCATTTCCGTTTGTTGGAGAATACGCGCTAAATTATCTACAGCCCAACTAATTCTATCATCTAAATCAGGTCCGGCTATTTGTCCAAAAATACTTCTTAAAAAAGGGTTAGTTTTCGGTAATTTAAACGCTGCTGTTTCCCGTGAAAAAGTCTGAACATTATCAGTATTACACCGCGCTGCAAATAAACCATAACAAATAGTTTGGGCGTACATATCCGCAAATTGTTCAACGGTTAAATCCTTAATTAATACTCGTTGAAATGATTCCAACTGTTCCCGTAAAGTTCCCCCTTTATCCACATCATGCAACGCAGTTTTAATTGCATCTCTCATCAATTGAGCTAAACTAGCCATACGTTTAGCTAAATCCTTGGGTGTCGTGATTTGGGGAACTTTAGCTAATAAAAATTGCTGCAAAAGTTGGTCAACTTCCTGCATTCCTTCCTGATCAACTTTGATTTTTTTGTTTTTATCAATAGTTCCCAAAGCAGCAGATAGTTTTAACTCTCCTTGGACATACCAACGAAACTCTAAATAATCAGTTAAAATCAAATTACCCAAAGCCTGAAAATAACGCCCCATTTGAGCAGTTTTTTCCGCTTTTTTGAGAGAAAAACCAATATCTTTAGCCTCAATATGACCAACATCTAAAACACCATTTTTGACCACAAAATCCGGCGCACCACAAGCGATTCTTTTCGGTTCATTAATAGCTTGAATACCAGAATCTAAAGACTCCATTAACTTCTTCAAAGCTGGACGATAACTATGCTCAGTAGCATTTTGTCCTTGATAAACTTGAGTAACTTCCTGAAAATAAACTTGCAAATACTTCATAATTGAATCATACCCCTTAAAAAACTCTGCTTCTCCAACTTTGCACATCTGGGTGAGCTAAAAAAAATTAGCCATAGATAGCCATAGATACTAATTAGGGTAATTATAAATTAAATTTATCTTGCTACGAGTCAAAAACCATCAAAACTACCCAAAGATTGATATAATTGTCAAGAACTCAATACCAATCATCCTCTGATACATGAAAAAAGTCAAAACTCTTAATCCCCTATATATCAAGCTTCCCTATAATAATTGAAGTACAAGTTAATCTTAGCGGGTCAATTGACAACATCCACAACGGGAGAACAGCAAAATCTATGAGTAGAATAGAAACCCGCACCGAACCGATGGTGCTAAATATGGGTCCTCATCACCCATCAATGCACGGAGTTTTGCGCTTAATCATGACCTTAGATGGTGAAGATGTCGTTGACTGTGAACCAGTTATAGGCTATTTACACCGGGGGATGGAGAAAATTGCCGAAAACCGTTCTACAATCATGTATGTCCCCTACGTTAGCCGTTGGGACTACGCTGCGGGGATGTTTAATGAAGCGGTGACAGTCAACGCACCGGAAAAATTAGCGGGTATTACCGTACCCAAACGCGCCAGCTATATCCGTGTGATCATGCTGGAACTCAACCGCATTGCTAACCACCTCCTATGGTTTGGTCCATTCTTAGCTGACGTTGGCGCCCAAACACCCTTTTTCTACCAATTCCGGGAACGGGAAATGATTTATGATCTGTGGGAAGCCGCCACAGGCTACCGCATGGTTAATCATAACTATTTCCGTGTTGGTGGTGTGGCTGTTGACTTACCCTATGGTTGGGTAGATAAGTGTTTAGATTTTTGTGATTACTTTATCCCCAAAGTTGATGAGTATGAACGCTTAGTTACCAATAACCCCATTTTCCGCCGCCGTATTGAAGGCCTGGGAACTATTACCCGTGAAGAAGCTATTAATTGGGGGCTTTCTGGTCCGATGTTACGCGCTTCTGGGGTAAAATGGGATTTACGGAAGGTTGACCACTATGAATGTTACGATGATTTTGATTGGGATGTTCAGTGGGAGACTGTGGGCGATTGTCTTGCTCGTTACATGGTACGGATGCGAGAAATGCGCGAATCTGTAAAAATCATTCGCCAAGCTATTGCAGGATTACCCGGAGGACCCTACGAAAACCTGGAAGCGAAACGGATAATGGCTGGAAAAAAATCTGAATGGGATGGTTTTGATTACCAGTTCGTGGCTAAAAAAGTTGCTCCTACTTTTAAAGTTCCTAAAGGTGAAATTTACTCCCGTGTCGAAAGTGGTAAGGGAGAATTGGGAATTTACCTAGTTGGTGATAATAATGTTTTCCCCTGGCGCTGGAAAATTCGCGCCGCAGATTTCAACAACCTACAAATTCTTCCCCATTTACTCCGAGGAATGAAGGTAGCAGATATTGTTGTTATTCTCGGTAGTATTGACGTAATTATGGGTTCTGTTGATAGATAATCAATAGGAAACAACCAAATTTAGTAGAGACGTTTCCTGGAACGTCTCTACATTTCTAATGTTTAAGTTGAAATTGTTGACTATGATTTTGGAATAAAGGACGAACAATTATATACCCAGCCGCAAAACCAGTAATCATAATTAATACAATGGTTATTAATAAATTCCAGCCGCTTAACTCCTTTGTATTAGACATGGTAGGACGAGAAAAGCGTACCTTTTTCTCTTCTATAAATACCTTTTGTGATCCCGTAGCGTTAATATTCGTACCAGATACGGTTGCCCCCTGGTGATGGTTTTGAGAATGTGTATTTTTTATGACTGCTTTTTTTTGGGGTTTAGGCTCTTGACGTGGAGGTGCTGCGGTGAACTTCGGCTTATTTGTAGGTTTATTTGTATATGTTACCTCATCGTTATTACTGATTTGAGGTTGAATTTGAGTTAAAGATTTGACTCGTTTATTAGGCTGAAGTGCTACGGGAGAACTAGGCGCTGAAGCATCAACTAACCTTTGTAGTTCTAAGCAAGACTCAATGACTTTGGTAATTTCTTGACGCAGTTGTTGATTTTCTTGGGCTAGTTTTTGATTGTGATTTGTGACTACATCCAATTTGGATTGTATTGCTTGTAACTCTGCTGTCAACTCCCGATAAACATACAGAGGGACAGAGGGGGGGTAGTTGGTAGGTGGTTGACTATAGTTGTTAGAGGCTGTAGATGTTTTCATGGATATTTTAGTATCAAAATTTGCTAATTAGACTCAAGACAACAAGGAGGAGAATATAGTTATTTGCGAGATTATGCCTAAGAATAATGTAAAATTGCACAGAAGGCAAAGTTTTGCAATTAAATTAATTGAAATTAATGAAAAAAATATTTCTCAAATGGCAAAGTCAAACTAGAAAACTGGGATTTTTAGCGATTATCATGGCCATGAGTATGATAGCTATCATTATGCTATCATACCCTTTAAATGCCCAAATTCCTAATTCCACAGAATTACGGGGGGTATGGTTGACAAATATTGATAGTGATGTTTTATTTGAGAGAGAACGATTAAAACAGAGCTTACGAACATTACAGCAATTCAACTTTAACACCGTTTATCCCGCCGTCTGGAATTGGGGATATACATTGTATCCTAGCAAAGTAGCAGCCAAAGTAATTGGTAAAGCAGTTGACCCCACCCCCGGACTGCAAAAGCGAGATATGCTTAAAGAAATCATCACCCAGGGACATAAGCAAAATTTAACAGTCATTCCCTGGTTTGAATTTGGCTTTATGGCACCTGCTGATTCACTTTTAGCTAAAAATCGTCCTGGTTGGTTGACAAATCGCCAAGATGGCACAAGAATAGTCAAAGAAGGAATACATAACCGAGTTTGGTTAAATCCCTTTCGTCCCGAAGTGCAAAAATTTATTCAAGATTTGATAGTAGAAATAGTTAAAAATTATGATCTTGATGGAATTCAATTTGATGATCATTTCGGTTTACCATCAGAACTAGGATATGATAGCTACACTACAGCATTATACCAGCAAGAACATCAAGGTAAACTTCCCCCCACAGACTTCAAAAATCCAGAATGGGTAAGTTGGAGAGCGAACAAAATTACCGCATTTATGCAGCAGGTATTTACAGCAATTAAAGCCAATAAAAAAGATTGTATCGTTTCCGTTGCACCAAATCCCCAGCGTTTTTCCTATGAATATTTCCTAGCAGATTGGCAAAAATGGGAAAGAATGGGAATAATTGAAGACCTAGTTTTACAGATTTATCGTGATGATTTAAACATCTTTATCAGCGAATTAGAATATCCAGAAGTAAAACTAGCCCAAAGTCATATTCCCGTGAGTATTGGAATTTTAAGCGGGTTAAAAAATCGTTCAGTTTCCATAGAACAAATAAAAACCCAAGTCGAGAAAGTACGCGAGAGGAAATTTGCTGGTGTTTCCTTTTTCTTCTATGAAACCCTCTGGAATATTAGCCAAGAAAAACCCCAACAACGTCAACAAACATGGCGAAAAATATTCCCCACACCTGCAAATTATCCCAACTTATTAGCAAATTGGAAACCGTAGGAAATTACAGCAGTTATCGGTATTCACAAAGTACAGATATGAATGATAAGATAAAACTCTTGTGGTGCGGGCATCTTGCCCGCATAAGCTGTATTTCACTCAATCTGAACTTGCTGTATCTCATTACCCGACGACAAAGCCGTCCTAGAAGGACGGGGCTTGTATCCAATTTTTTTCGGTCATTATCAATGGGATAGCCGCTGATTGTAATGGCTAATAATTTGTGCAGCCACTTCAGAAGCAGTTAAACCATCGGTTTGGACTTCAATAGCATCAGGTGCTTTTTGTAAGGGGGAAACCTTACGAGTGCTGTCTTTTAAGTCCCTTTCCGCAATGTCCCGTTCTAGCTGTTCTAAACTAACTTGGGGTTGATTTTGTTTTTCAAAGTCTTGATAACGACGACGGGCCCGTTCACCCACGGAAGCAGTTAAAAAGATTTTAACTTCTGCATCTGGAAACACATGAGTACCAATGTCTCTACCTTCCGCTACTAAACCTCCCCGTTGTCCCCAAATCTGTTGTTGTTGGACTAATGCTTGTCTAACAGCGCTTTGGGCAGCGATCGCCGATACTTTTGATGTCACCTCAGTTGTGCGAATTTTTTCAGTTACATCTATATCGTTAATCTGGACCTTTACGGGAGATTGCAGACTTTGACCAGGAGTAAGTTCAATTTTACACCGCATCGCCAATTCAGCCACAGCACAATCATCATCAATATCAATAGCTTGTTCCAGCACCAGCCAAGTGATTGATCGGTACATAGCACCCGTATCTAAATAAACCAAACCTAATTCCTGTGCCACCTGACGAGCGACTGTAGATTTACCAGCGCCCGCAGGACCATCAATAGCGATAATCGGTTGGCGGATTTGGTCCTTGACATCCCGTAGAATCGTGTTGTCAATTAACCTGGTAGAACCAAGACGAGCCGCGATCGCCAACATTCCTTCATTCTCAACTTTTTCTAAAAACATCAACGTATTTGGTTCAACTAATTCAATATATTCCAAGCTGATAGTCCTCACCTTGGCGATTTCTTGCCTGGCCAATGCTATTAACTCACTACTGTGACGAACGCCAGCTTGAAACGCCGCTTTAGCCTGTTCTAAAGCTTTAAATAACACTGTTGCTTGCTCTTTTTCCGTGGTAGTCAAATATTGATTCCGAGAACTTAAAGCCAAGCCGGACAATTCCCGCACCGTGGGACAAGAAACAATCTCAACGGGCAAATTCAAATCAGTTACTAACCGCTTAATAATTGCCAGTTGTTGACCATCCTTTTGTCCAAAGTAAGCTCGGTCAGGTTGTACCAAGTTGAAGAGTTTAGTCACAATTGTGGCTACACCCGCAAAATGACCCGGCCGAAAATTACCACACAAACTAGACATCATAGCAGATGGGGGGATAACTTGTGTCACCTGAGTTGCTGTGATATTTTCAGCAGAGACACCAATTTCTTCAGGATTTGGGGCAAAAATCGCATCTACACCAGCTTGTTCACAAAATTCTCTGTCCCGTGCTAAAGTCCGGGGATAGCGTTGATAGTCCTCATTTGGTCCAAATTGCAGCGGATTAACAAAAATACTGACAATTACCGTCAAATTTTCCCTCCTAGCTCGATGAATCAAGCTCAGATGCCCTTGATGTAAATTACCCATAGTTGGCACTAAACCCACCGCAGTCGGATACCAAACAGCTTGATCATCAACTTCCTTATCCTGGGTCGTCCCGAAATGGTAACACCTCCGGCGGCCATTCAAATAACACCGTAAAGCTGTAACTGTTGTCAGCAACCGCACAAAAAACCCCCAGTTCCTTTCAATCCTTTCCCCCGTTAGTGTATATCTGATAGCGCCGCGTGGCACAATTGATAATTGGGGGATAAATAAGATAGATGAACCAGGGGAATTTAATAGTGAAGAGCGAAAAAAGATAAGGAACGAGAAAGGGGATTATCTTCCCAAAATTTCCAGACTGACTGGAGCAAGACCACTGCCGATCATACCTAATACACGGGCAGCACCGGCAGAAAGATCGATAATTCGACCACGGATGTAAGGACCTCTGTCATTGATGCGGACGACGACAGAACGCCCATTTCTGGTATTAGTAACACGGATTTTTGTCCCCATAGGTAAACTGCGATGAGCAGCAGTTAAACCTTCGGGATTATATCTTTCCCCACTGGCTGTTTTATTGCCAGAGCCGTCATAACCATACCAAGAAGCTATGCCGCGAAAATTAATATTTACCCCGCCAAAAGCAATTTTTTGTGGTAACTTTAGTGTAGAAACTGATTTACCAGCGGGTAGATTAGCGATTTCCTTGATGGGATCTGCATTGCCAATCAGTCTCCGCAGTCTATTAGTTGCCTCTAAAGCATCTTGAGCCAGATTAGTGGCTGGGGTTTTCCTGTCCCCATTAGTATTGGCTGATAGTCGCGTGGTTTTATTGACTTCTACCAGTTCTTGACCGTCAATTGTGATGGTGTAGCGATCACGGAGCGATCCATAGGAATCCCCAGACGGTCTACGAACAGAGCGGCCATTCTTGTAAGCTTTGTTATTACTTGCGGGATTATCCGCTATTTTCCAACTGACGGTAATCTTGCTTGCGTCTACATTGTTTTCAACTAGTTCATTAATTCTAGCTGCTATGACACTAGCTTTCTCAACCGGGTCATTGTCAATGGCACTGAATTGTTTGTTGATATTGATTGTATTGCCAGTATTGCTAAAATTGGCAAATTTACCTGAGTCAGCAGCAACTTCAGAATCAGAATTTAAACTCTGATTATTGCCAATGACTCCAATTTTGATTTTCTTGTTAGAAACTCGGGCAGAACCGAGAAAGGTGAGAACGGGAGTATCCCGAACATAAAGAGTTGCTGCTTGTAAACCCTGAATACTGTGAGGCTTAATTCTGGCAATCACAGGCTCAACCAGGGGTTGTTCTGTCGGTAATTGGTATTCTCCAACTTTAACCGCATCATTGGCAGATGATTTGGCCAGAGTTGGAGAACTTCCCTCGCTGGCTTGAGTTCTAGCTGCTAAGGGTAGACCCAAAACGGTTAGGGTCAATATTGTTTGGGCTACGACAGTATTCCACAAATGTCTTTGATTCATGCGTCCGATTTTTAAAGCGACTTGAGAACTTAAGTTGTTTTTAGTTGGGTTTTTCACTTGTGATGGTGACAGTACCTGCAAACTCGAACCTGTTCCGCTTCCACTTTGGATTTTGTAACTGCAATAGACTAGCATGAATGTTTAAGGTTGGGGATCAGGGTTTTAGCGTAAATTTCAACAGACTGGCAAAATTTCAACTCAGACTTGGGCTGTCAAACTGTTTTCAATTCAGGATTTTAGCTATGTAACGTTTTTTGAAGATATCTATATTTTCTCAGACCAAATTATTATTGACCAATAACTTGATCCCAGAGTTACTACTTAATATTTATCCTCAGTATTTATCAAATATTATGTATTTAAAATAAACTTAGCATCATTTAGGTTTAGATGCAATTTTACTGGCAAATAGTTTTATTCACAGAAGCTCAAATCTCGGAAAATATAGTCTACATAAGGACTAAATTTGAAAACCTATTTGGGATATTTCACTAAATACTTAATTTGTTACCTACATAATTAATGGATAAATACTGATAATAACTTACTTATCTAGTATACATAATTACACGAAGTATTGAGTAATAAAAGTGTTTTTTCTCCAGTAAGTATTTATTCCTGTGATCAGGTCAATAATTAATGAGACAATGAAAAAAGGGTAATAAGCGCGTATATATTAATACTCAAGGTCTAAAATCATACATATTTGCTTTTTATTCAGTGATAACCTCAGTAATCAATTTTGTATCAAGCTATCAACCCTATATTTAGTCCAGAAATTTCAGAAATATTACCACCAGCACTTTTAAACATGATTAAGGAATTGTATTTCCAGTATAAATCCCTCAAAGATGGGTAGCAACTAACTATAACTATATTCCCGAAATTGCAAAAATAAATCCCAAATTCCTAAAACCCTAAATCCTTGTAGAAACCTACTTACAACTTCTGCAATAATTCCTGAGTTAATTGCATAAATGCTTTAGAACCGGCTGTATTAGGACTTAGTAAAGAAACTGGCATGAAACTATCAACAGCTTTGGCAACATTCACATCAACTGGTATTTGCGCTTTACAGATTTTATCTATTCCAAAATCTTCAATGACTCGGTGCATTACCTGTTTATAATATTTACTATTCAGGATATTTGCACTGGACATACTAAAGACTATTCCCAAGATTTTAATATCCATTTTTGCTTCTTGTTTGTGACTATCTTTTAATTGGGAAATCCGTCTTTCTAAAAGTTGGATTCCTACTACAGATAAGGGTTCTGGCCTAGCTGGGAGAATATAGAAATCACTACTGGCTAAAGCACTACGAGTCATGAGATTATAACCGGGAGCGCAATCTAAAAGAATAAAATCATATTCATCGCGCACAGGTTTTAAGATATCTCTAATTAAGACTCTTTCAAAGCGATTCCAGATAGTTTCAAAGTCCTGTTCACCCAATGCTACAGATTGATTATGCAGCATTTCTGAAACCACAAATTCATCATATAAATCTATATCTCCCGGTAATAAATTTAATCCAGGAAGATTACAAACTTGCGGTTGAATAATGTCATGAATGGTAAATTTTGCCTCTGGTTCGGGGTTGATAATTTGATCTAGCAAATATCTCAATGTCTTTCTTTGTTTACGACGTTTGGCAAATTCTACTGGTGACATTAAACTCAGTGTGGCACTAATTTGACTATCTAAATCTAAAACCAGGACTTTTTTTCCGTAATTTTTCGCTAAACAAGTAGCTATATTGACTGTAATAGTGGTTTTACCAACTCCACCTTTCATGTTTGCTGTTGCGATTATATGTCCCATTTTACTTCCTCTACTGACGCTTTCCCATTTAGATAGCGTTCATATTATCTAATAGATTTTAACTTTGGTGATGTTACTCTTTTAGAGGGATGTGGAAAAGTATCAAATGATTTCTAATAGACATCTCCGACAAAAATAGTAGAAACGTTCCATGGAACGTCTCTACTAGATGGAACGTCTCTACTAGGTTATTTATTTGGCTAAACTAATGGTAGCTGAATACTTTGTGCTAATAAACTCTGAAGACGTTGCAAGTGTGAACCAACTTGGTAAACTAAATCACCTTTGCCTATCAGATAAGCTGCTACGGTTGATGTTCCACCTAAGATGATTTTTGAATCTGCTTCACTTTTAGTGCTGAGTGCAACCCTTCCAGGTAGGTTAGAACGGATAATTGGGGTGACAATACTCGCTTCTGGACGTTGGGTAGAAATAATTAGATGAATACCTGCGGCTCTTGCCATCGCGCCTAAACGTTTGATACTTTGTTCTAATATGGTGCGGACCTCTTTTTCTGCCATAAAATCGGCATATTCATCAAAAATACAAACAATGCGCGGTAACATTGGGGAGGAACGTTGATTATAAACTGTTAAATCTGCACATTTAGCCTTTTCAAATTTTTGATAACGAGATTCCATTTCTGCAACTAGTTCCTGCATTAATTCTACAGCGCGATCGCTATCTTTGACAACTGGTGCATATAACCATGACATTTGTTCAAATTCGGGAAATGTTACCCGCTTAGGATCAACTAAAGCAATTTTTAAATGTTGGGGAGAATGACGATAGATTAAACTGAGAAGAAGCGATCGCAAAAATTCACTTTTTCCGCTTCCTGTTGTTCCTCCCACCAAAAAATGACAGGTATTTGGATCTGATAAATCAGCCTCTAACAATTTACCATCAATACTCACCCCAATGGCAATTTTTACGGGTGCTGTTGGGGGTAAAAATTGCTTTTGAATAAAATCTTCAAATTTAGCAATTTGTCTATCTTGACGGGGTAAATCAATACTTACATAACCAGCTTGAGGTGCAATTAAAGGCGGATATTCTAACCCCAATTGTACTTGTAAATCAGCGGATAATTTGAGAATTGAATTTACCTTTACACCCGAATTTGGTTTAAGTTTGACTCTGATAAATGCTGGACTTACCGCAGCACCATGATACTCAACACCAATACCAAAAGATTGCAAAGTATTAACTAAATCTTCGCCTATCTTATCAGCATTAATAGATGGCTCTGGCTTTTTTCTAGAAGGTTCTGTATCTGAATTTTGATCATGATTAGATTCAACATCAAAAAAAGTTTGACATTTTTGTTGTTGGGGACAAATTTCACATAAATGAGGTTGAGTTGTCGCTGGTGGTGGGTTAGGATTGGGAGATTCCCAACTTAACCAGTTTTGCATTTGTAATAATTTATAGGGAATTAATTGATGAACCGTATTTTCTAACTGTTCCCAAGAATATTTGTACTCTTTAAATTCTGGTAAAACACAATAAACAGCAGAATCAACAGGTGTTTTTTTCTGCTTCGATAACATATAACTATAGAGAGAGACTTGCGCTAATTGTGCTGCTGAATCTACAGGTTGATAGGTTTTAAATTCTACCATAAAAAGGCGTTTAAGTTCAAAATTAAAAACCAGACAATCAAACTCACCTTTAATTAATTGTTTTGTGCCATTAGGTAAATCAAAGTAATATTCTAAATTGTGTTCTCCAGAAATAAAAGTATTTTGAATAACTGTTTCCGCACTGCAATAACGACGATTGATGATCATCAATTCAGTAAACCTCTTAATTAATCCTTGTAAACCTTGCCAAACTTGTAGTAATACAGGTGCTTTACTCGCGTCTTTTGCAATTACATCTTGTAAATAGGGAAAGAACTTAATTTGATAGAATAATTGTTGAATTTCCGATGTAATTACATCTACCTTTAATTGTGTTGCAGATGGATTAAATAAACTTTTAAATCTGGGTTCAATCAGCAGTAAATTAATAAAATCATCTGCTAATTTATGAAAAACATTACCAACACCCCCAACAGTATCTTTAGGAGAGAATATTGCTTTACAATTAAAATGGTGATTTAGATAAAATAGTCGAGGACATTCAAAAGCTAATCTAACTTTAGTAGGAGTTAAAGAGGAATTTTCAGATTTGTGATCTACCATATTAAATACACGACTGATAACATCAGGATTGGATATTTCAAGCAAGCGATAATGAACAGCAGCGAGATAAACAGTATCCATAGCTGCATAGTTTAACTGTTTTTGAGTCAGGGGACGTTTTCCCCAATCACTGCTTCCCTCTTCTGCGTCTACATGAGAAAATTGACAGAGTTCAGCAGCTAGAGTTTTTAGTTTTAAGTTGGTAGTTTGTAAAACTTCTTTGGTAATTTTTTTAGCTATTTTTATAGTACAAGTGACATTTTGGGCTAGTTCCTTCCCTAAATATTTTAAATCAAAACCAGCATTATGAAAAACTTTCTCAATTTGGGAATTAACCATAATTTGGTTAATGAAATATACAGCCAAATCAGGTTTATCTAAAACATCAAAAATGTAAGCAGATTCACCAGTTAAATCTGTATAATCAGCCAATACCTGAATTAGTGCTAATTTTGGTTTATCGGTATAACAATCAGCAATTTCTGTATCTATCCATAGGGTTTTAGATAGGGACAGTTGGGAAATTTGCTGGTAAATTTCAGAAGCTTCTGTCAGGTAGTGCATTGACTGATATAAAAAATGTGCTGGATAGATTACTTGTGAGGAACTAAGCAAATTAATTGAGCTTCTGGCTTGGCTTTGGGGTCAAGAATTTGAATTTTATTTTCCTCACATAGTTGTTGAATCAATACATTAATTTGAGCTTCGTTAACTGTGGAAAAGTTGCTAATAGCATTGTCAATTAAAGTTGGTTTTCCTAAAAGATGTTGAGTTTTAACTAGATTTAATAAGAAATCCTTAACAGGTCTTAAATCTTCTCCTTCCTTACCATTTGGCTTTGGATTTGGTTTAGAAACAATTCCCAAATCTTGTAATAAAGTACATTGATTCAATATCTCAGATTCATTAATTAAAGTTTCTAGTTCTTGTAAATTAATCGTTTTACCACCAATTACCAATTCTTGAGATTTGGCAGAATTTACCAAACTTTGATATGTTGCCAAATAGTGAATAGACTGTAAACTTGGTTTAATATGAACATGATTAGTATCAGTGAAAATCTGTCTATAGAGTTTATTTCCCGCCAGATTTGGTTTTCCTAAATCCCCACCACGAATTAAGTACATAGTTTGACAGAGATTTTTTTGAATGACTGTTTGACAAGCGTTCATTACATGATAAAAGCTATTCATATGTGAGTCTTCTGTCCAAACTATACCCAATTTTTCCTGCTTGGTAGGATGTTGATAACTCAAGGAATAACTAGCATACTTTCCGCTGAAAAGTTTAGACTTAACTCCCTGCATTTTTAAACTAGATATAGACTGTTGCAACATCTGAATTAAATCAGGTGATGACAACAAAGAAATCTTGGTAATTTTCCCATGACTTTTTGTATATTCCTGCTGCCATAATAATTGAAATTCTGCTTGAGTTGTATCTTGATTATCTGGAGGTGGTGGGGGAAGAATAAATATAGGTTTAGAAACCGTTTTTTCATCGGGTATTGTCACCTTTATTTGTATTGTAACTGGTTCGGTCTTTGGTTTTTCATCTAATAATGAACCTTTATATTTTTGATATTCTTCACGACCTAAAACTAATGTATTTCTAGGCATAGTTTTACCACCAGGGGAGGTTTTCTCTAAAATTTGCCGATTTAGAGGAAAAATAGGAGATTCAGGTCTAGGATTTGCTAGTTGATGTAATGGCTGAAGTTGATAGGACCAAAGTGCTTCTGCCTGTTCTATAGTAATAGGTTTTAACTGAATTGTTTTATGTATTCCGGCTTTATCGGCTGGGAGAATCCGATCAAAATGCCGTTTTAATGTGTTTGTAATAACGCTAATTATCACCAAGAAATTTTTTAAATTATCCCCATGAATTGTGGTGTTGACATTGAAAAAAGGTTGTATGTCCAGGAAACCTTCTGGTAACTGGGGCATAGTATCTAAATTGTCGAAACATAAAACTATTGGTTGGGTTTGTGTGGAAATTCTGCCAAAATTTGCTAAAATATTTTTCGCAGCATCTTCTGTATCAATGCAGGTTTTGACTTTGATTTCTTTCATGGAATCTTCATTTAAGTCATCTCCACGCAGCCATTCACAAGCTAAGTCATATAATTCTGGATTTGCGAGATCATGTAGCACTCCAAAAAACATATCTGGATTATAAATACCTGCTTTTTTATAAGTATCTTTGAGGTGTTTAATGAATCTTTGCCGATTACTTTGTAATGCTTCCCAAAAATTATCATTAAATATTCGTTGTTGGATATCACTTCTTGTAAACGCCGTTAAACTTTTTAGCCACAACATTAACTGTGATTCTTTTTCACCTTCGGGAACTTGAATTAAACTATCAACAGTGTGACGTAAAATATGCCGCCAGATATTACCACTATCAGCCCAGTTGCAGAGAATATAAGCAAAAAAGGCTTTCGGGTTAAGAGTACGTTTAAGCCGACCTAATAAATAGCTTTTGCCAGAACCAGACTCACCGGCTAATAAAACTGTACGGCTACGATGATCTTTACCTACTAAATCAAGTAAACCTTCAATTTCTATGATTACGTTTTTATGAATTGACTCAACCATGAGTTTTGAATCTTGTTCTTCAGCCCAAAAATTAGTAGGCTTTAAATTGATCACGTCAAAAGGGTTGACCTCGCGTTTAATAATGTCGTTAATGTCTGTCATAGATACACATTTGTGAGAGGAGGAAGTAATGAAAAAATGAAAAATATTGGAAAACCTGTTAATTAACTATGAGAAAGAACAGTTGTCCACCAATATTTTGAGGAATTCCCGCGTCAATTTGTTCTGGTGTATAAGCACTGACTTCTTGTAGGGTACTAAAATCAATTTTGTCACTTTTTTGTAATCTATACAACGCCTGATCTAAATCGTCTCGTAATAAAGGCGGTTGTAACTTTTGCCGTAAATGGAAAATTGGTAAATAATTCTCTGTCCCCAATTCCCGATCTAATTTCTTAATAGTTTCTAAAATTTCTTCATCACTGATATTGCCAGTAATATCAGAATGTGATGCCATATTATCAGAAACTAAAGTAGAAACTTGTTCTGACTTAACCCGCAAATTGTTCCGCAAAAAGCGCAAGTAATTACCCAGCAATTCCAAACTAATAACAGGGTTAGTACCTTTCTGGGGATTATATTCATCCCGCAAAACCTCAATACCTCTTTCTGTTAACCAAACATCAGCGTTACGCATTTTCATCTTAATTTCAGCAGCAATCAAACCTCGTTCACTCAAGGTTTTTAATATTACATCTCGTTCATCTGATTTTAGTCCTGAAACTTTGATTTCACTGGGGGCTATTTTTCCAGAACTTTTATTTATCTTCTCCAGTACCTTGAGTTCTTGATCATCAATAGGTAACTGTGTAGAGTCAAGTTTCAATAGTGCTTGACCAGCAGGTAATATCTTCACCGTAGCAACTTCCTGGGAATAGCCCACATATTCCAATTCTCCCAAATCTCGACAAATTTTGTTTTTTTCACTTTTAAAACTATCAAAAATGCTAGAACTCAAGCCAGTACGATAATTGGGACATCCCAGCAGCTTTAATAGGAACTTTAACTGTTTCGTTTCCATCGGTTACTTAGATTGTATTTGATACCTAACAAGTCTAGTCAGAATTACAAAAAATTAATAAACCTTCTCCAAAATAACACAATGAGTATAATTCGTCTATATTTCTACAATTTTTGCAACACCAAGTGGATATGTTTCCTTAGTTCCCTTATTTCTGATAAAAATCTTATACATATCGTCAATAATTTACACAAAAAGACGAGATTTATATGTATCATCTTTTAGATAACTAGATCATCCAGAAATATTAGCCTATATACCAGGTAAAATCATGAATAATTACAGCCATTGTCCGCGCAATTATCTACTCCAAAAACCAGTAAATAAAGATCAAATCAAACAAAAAGAATTATGTGATTTTTGTTGGAATGAATATTGTTTTTGTTGGTCAGAATACTGTTTAAATGAATGGTACGAACTGCAAATAAAACATGACAATTTAAAAAATAGACATCATACCAAAGACAAAAACTAAAATAAACCTGACTTCTCTCTGCGCCTCCGCGTCTCTGCGAGAGAAAAAAACTTAGGGTAGTCCAAAAACTGACCCTAATCAACAATCTGCTAAAATCAAATTCCACTCATCTTCAGACAAAGGTATCACCTCTATTTCCATAGCAAAACAATCACAAGCTGCGGCTATTAAAGCCTTAATAATTGTTTCTTGATTAATACTTTCAGGAAATTGAAAAGGATGAAAAAACTCCTGATTAAATACTTTTATAAACAAATCCCCATCTGGATTTAATCGTATAGAACCATGTTGAAGAACTGCGTCACCTCTGCGTAATTGGGCGCTACCAATGAGTTTAGAACCATCTGCTAAAACCAAATCTGCACCAGTGGCCGTTCCAAAACAATTAGGATTATGAATATAACCCCGTCCAGCCTGACCATAGTACAACTCTATACCAAGCGATCGCCATCCTTGGATTAAAAATTCACAAATCTTTGCATATATTTCTAAAGTATTTCCTCTGAGACCAGAAGTCACAACAGAGTAAGTTAAATCACCTTGATGTAAAACCGCTCTCCCACCAGTAGGACGACGTACCAAATCCAATTTTTGGCCTTCCCAGATTAGATCTTGCCAAAATTCAGGATATTGACGTTGATGATAACCCAGAGAAATTGCTGGGGGAGACCAAGTATAAAAGCGCAGAATCGGTGGACATTTTCCCAACTCATGCTGTACTAATAACCAACGGTCTATAGCCATCTGGACAGAACCAGAAGCTGCTAAAATCGGAATAAGTCGCCACTGCTCAGGCATTAAAAGTCAACCCCCAGGCTAAAATACTAAAATAGTGACAGCAATAGTTACAGCAGTTTTCATGTATTTAAACCACAAAATCAACCTATTCCTTTGCGGCTTTGCTCCTTTGCGTCTTAGCGCGAAACATAATAAACATAATTTATACCGCAATAGTGCAATACCTACACTTTACAAAACTCAGATTGCAGATATTCATCATTATCATCAGCGATAGTTGCAACGATAGTAATGATCCGAGAAACTTCCCCCGGAGACAACTCTGCTAAAGTGCGTGTAGAAATCACCACTACCTGATTGTCAATAATCCCAAAACGGGCTTCAAAGGTACTCACACAGTTCAATTCTAATAAATAGCGTGTTAATCTGGCCTCATCTTGAACTGGTAGCGTTAGCACAGCAGACCAAACCGTAATTGTATCCTCATCAGTAGTTCCCGTCAACTGTACAAATACTTCTACACTGCCATACTGGAATTTCCACAAATACCCACCCTCGGCCGAATGGCTTACCATTGCACTTTGATCTTCCGCTAGAGTATTAATCACATTTTCAATAACTTCTACATGATTTAGCGGTGTGGTTTCTTGCATAACTTGATCAAGCAACTCTTCTGGAGATTGGGTTTCTAGGTAGCTGGCCATACAGATTTTTTTCCAAAAATATAGTTTCTAGTGTAATCTATTATTCTGCTACCAGAAATGCCAGTATCTACCTTGGTTGTATAGTAGCGAATTATATTCCCCCAATAGTTTTAAAACATCCTCTTAGATATATATTTAATTTGCTTTAATCTTTTTTGATAAATATAAATAAAGTCATAGGTACATAATAGCTTATGCAAAATTCGGTCAATCTGACAATTATTTTTTCCCGGTTTCAGACGTTTACATCCAGAAATATTAGATGTAATTCGTCTTTATCACCATTGGATGTCAACATGAGGAAAGACTCTCCAATTTATTGCTTACTGCGTCTGATTAATTACACACAAAACTGCCTATCTTACTTTAATTGCCAAAAATGCCTTTTGTCTGTTACGTAAACTACAAACTACTAATTTGGTTGATAAATTCAATTAAATTAATTAAAAACAGTTTATTTGGTACAGCCCAAAAATTACCAGACTTACTTAGTGTTACAAAATGTAAGAATAATAAAAAAGGAGTAGTTTATTGATTTATAGTATCAGGAGATACGGAAATATGAGTTAAATTCTGCACTGTTGTATGGAGTTCTCTAAAAACTCGAGTTGACAACTTGGGGTGACATCTGTTAAAAAATTCTGAAATCTCACGGAAAAAAACCGAAAACTTTTAAGAGATTTTTCCGGATTAGCCAAAAAATCTCTGATTATTGTTACACTGATTTTAATAAACACTATGAATATCAAGCTTGATCACAGCACCCCATGTCATTTAACTTCCTTCTTTGCTTTACTCATGAAAGAAGGTATTTCCCCGAATCAAATCGTTCTTGGTATTGTTCAGTTAGCCACTCAAACCCATGAATTAGATGGCATGATGGCATCAACAGACTGTTTACGTTTGCTACTAGTGCTAATGCCAGCAACAACCTGTGCTAAAGGCGTTTCCGAATATATCTCATCTTTAGCAGCAGAAGGTATTACCACCTTGATGCTATTAGATGCTCTTAGTTTAGCTTGCTACCTTTGTGGTCAATTAGATGAAGCTAATTTAGTTCACTTGACTTACAAAAGATTACAAGCAGATGCAATTATTTCCCAAATGCTTCGTGATTAAGAACTAGATTATTAACTTTTGTTACTTTTTTCACAATCCAACCATTTTCAAGTTATTGTGTACTCATACAGTTCAATCTCGGACTGAACAACTCCGTTTGTTTACTAAGCAATCGGTAAAATACTATATATTCTCTGTCTTCTCTATGCAATTCTTAGTTAGTTGCTGTTAAGGCGTGACTCATAGCTGTGATTTTAATCTAGCAATGTTTTTAGAGTGTTTGACAGCAGCTTATCTATCAATTGTGATTAAGTTTAGAGTTTTTCAGTGCTGGGATCAATCCCTACATCAAAACTGCTCAACTTTCCCACTCACCCTGTTGATATTCCATTAAAACCCGAAACTAAAATTATTGTCTGCCAAATTGCCAAAACTTTAGATCATGAATGCAACATTTCTGGAATTATAGGTTTTGCAGATGAAGCGAGCATTTTCTTGACGGGGAAATATATTTTTTTAGTTTTTTAGGTCTTGGATCATGGCGGTATGGATTAGGTTTCGCATAAAGGCACAAAAGCGCAAACCCAAGACCTATCCGACTATCTATTTTTAGGTGTGCAGGTGATTATTTGCTACAAGAAGATTTTGCAACTGAAATGAAATTGAAATCAAAAAGCGTCCGGGAGTGTTGCCGTGTTTCCACCCCAGACGCTTTTTGAGTTTTCTCCTCACACACAAATATAAGTTATCACTATTTCAATTAAATGGCAAGTACCTTAGACAACAATTTTAGAAATTGTTTTTCCAAGGCAAGAATAAGTAGGTGAACGGAAAAAACCCGACATAAGTAACGAAAAGTAAAGTTGCCCAAAACCCGTTCCCTGTTCCCTTGTCATAACGACAATTTTTAACCCCAACCTACTTAATGTAAAAAGTGCCGGACACCAGTTGTAACCATGAGTAAGCCTAGTTCATTAGCGGACTTGATAGAATCTTTATCTCGAAGACTTCCCCCCGGCTGGACAATGGCAGTAATGCCAGCACCAGCGGCAGCGCGAATGGTATCATCGAAGGGGAAGAAACCGTCACTGGCTAAAAATGCACCTTGGGCTTTTTCTCCGGCTTGGGCAATAGCGATTTTTGTTGAACCGACGCGGTTCATTTGTCCAGCACCAATACCTAATGTAGTGCGATCGCTTGTAATTACAATAGCATTTGACTTGACGTGCTTACACACCTTCCAAGCAAATAATAATTCCCCTAACTCCTGGGGAGTAGGTTGACGTTCGGTGACAACTTGCCATTGAGTAGGATCAGCAATGATATCATCAGCAGACTGGACTAAAAACCCACCGGCGATCGCTTTTACAGTTTCTTTCGGTCCAGTCAACAAGTCTGGTAAAATTAAAAGGCGGACATTGCCCTTTTTAGTTAAGATCTCTTGGGCTGCTGCGTCACAACCAGGAACAACTACGCATTCTAAGAATGTCTTTGTTAACTCCGTTGCCGTTGCCGCATCAAGAGGACGATTTAAAGCCACAATTCCCCCAAAAGCTGAGGTAGAATCGGCATTAAAAGCCTTTTGATAAGCGTCGAAAATGTTGGTTGCTTCCGCAGTTCCACAGGGGTTAGTATGTTTAATAATTGTCGCTGCGGGACTGTCGGTAAATTCGGCAATTATCTGCCGTGCGGCTTCCAAATCTACCAAATTATTATAGCTGAGTTCCTTCCCTTGCAGTTTGGTGGCCGCTGCCCAACCAGTAGCTTCACTGCCGGTTTTATACCAGGCTGCCGGTTGGTGGGGATTTTCCCCATAGCGTAAAGATTGAATTTGTGTTCCAGAAAGAGTAAATTCTTGTGTTTCCGTACCAGCTAAATAAGATGCTATGGCATGATCATAACTAGCAGTGTGCAAAAATCCCTTTAAAGCGCATTTTTGGCGAAACTCTAAAGAAACTACTTCATTTTGGCGTAATTCTTGTAAATACTCGCCATATTGGGCAGGATCACATAATACCGTTAAATGGGCGTAATTTTTAGCAGCAGCCCTTAACATTGCCGGACCCCCAATATCAATTTGTTCCACAGCGTCAGCTAAGGTAACACCCGGTTTAGCAATGGTTTCCGTAAATGGATAAAGATTAACCACCACCAAATCAATGGGTCGAATTTGGTTATTTTCCAGGTCTATGATATGCTCTTCCATATCCCGCCGTGCTAAAATACCGCCATGAATGCGAGGATGAAGAGTTTTCACCCGACCGCCTAAAATTTCTGGTGAACCTGTATAATCAGAAACCTTAGTAACTGGTATTCCTGCATCTTTGAGGGTTTTGGCTGTTCCCCCACTACTGATGATATCAAAGCCAAATTCTTCAACCAAACTCCGGGCTAAATCCCCAATACCAGTTTTATTAGATACACTCAGCAGGGCTAAACGCGCCATAATTCCCCAGATTCCTTTGGACTAAATTACAAACAGAAGAGTATTTTACCTAAAGAGTGGTCAGAAATGCGGCCTAGATCAGCAGTATACTGGATAGACGTTGATTCTTGACTCAATTATCCATGACTCCAGTATTAGATTTTATTAGGGTTTCTCCACCAGGGAAACAAACACCAAAAGCCTTAATCGTTACTTTACATGGTTGGGGCGCAAATGCTCAAGATGTGGCTTCTTTGATTCCTTATATCAATTTACCAGATTACGAATTTTTACTACCAAATGCTCCCTATCCCTATCCTCATGCTGACACAGGTAGGGCATGGTATGACTTACGGACAGAAAATATGTATGCTGGATTAGTAGAAAGCAAACAACTACTCATAGATTGGTTGCAATCCTTAGAAACTAATACAGGCATACCTTTATCACGCACAATTTTGAGTGGATTTTCTCAAGGTGGGGCAATGACTTTAGATGTAGGATTAAGCCTACCATTAGCTGGTTTAGTTGTGATGAGTGGATATCCACATCCTAGCGTAGCAACGCTTAATCCAGGCAATTTTCCACCTACGCTAATTATGCACGGAACAAAGGATGAAGTAGTTCCCCTACAAGCGGCCATTAAGTCCAGGGACATGGCAAGATCTCTAGGAGTAGCAGTAGAGTACCATGAATTTGAAATGGGACATGAAATTAATTTACCAATGTTAGAAGCGCTAAGAACCTTTGTTGTCAAGACAATTGGTTAACTCTAGTTACAAAAATTTTGCAAATTCTGGAAAAATCAGAAAAATTTTTACAAATTTAATGCTCGTTAATGAGTAAGATAGATCAGGTGGAAGCAACTCCACCCTAAGCTGAATGTAAGTGCTGCAAAAGGGAGGGGCAAGCATTATGAAGACTCTAAGCATTTCCAAAACAGAAATTTCTGCTATGACAGCGACAGAGGTACAAGATTTAGCTACACGTCTGGAATTAGATAATTATAGTAATGCTTTTGAGGGTTTAAATGATTGGCATCTACTGCGAGCAATTGCTTTCCAGCGTCCAGAATTGGTTGAAGCCTATATTCACCTCTTAGATTTAGAACCCTACGACGAAGGCTAAGAATTTTAGATTTTGGATTTTAGATTTTGGATTTTAGATTGGTAGAACGGTTTAAAATCTCAAGTAATTGAGATCCTATCCTAAAATGCCATTATTTTCAAGTCCTAAATCCAAACGAGTCCTCATTGCTGTAGGCGGTGGTATCGCCGCCTATAAAGTTTGTGAGTTGGTTTCTACACTCTTTAAATCTGGGGTGGAATTGCGAATTATTCTCACTAAATCTGCCGAAGAATTTATCACTCCTTTAACTTTAGCAACTTTATCCCGCCATCAAGCTTATACAGATGATAATTTTTGGCAACCAATTTATTCACGTCCATTACATATCGAATTGGGTGAATGGGCTGATTTAATTGTTATCGCGCCTTTAACTGCTAATACTTTGGCTAAATTAGCTTATGGAATGGCGGATAATTTATTAACAAATACTGTTCTCGCTTCTACTTGTGCCGTATTGTTAGCACCAGCGATGAATACAGATATGTGGGAACAGGTAGCAGTACAAAGAAATTGGCGGCAGCTATTGACAGATAGCAGATTTTATGGTATGGAAACTGGTTCTGGGTTGTTGGCTTGCGATCGCATTGGCGCTGGTAGAATGGCAGAAGCCGCAGAAATATTTATTTATATTCAATCTTTATTATACACCCAAGGCAAGAGAGATTTAGCGGGGAAAAAGGTTTTAATCAGTGCTGGAGGAACGCGAGAATATTTAGACCCCGTGCGATTTATTGGCAATCCTTCCACTGGTAAAATGGGTTTAGCATTGGCACAGGCTGCACTACACAGAGGTGCAAAAGTAATATTGGTACATTGTCCAGCGAGTTGGGAAGTCCCTTTAGGAGTAGAAGCAATTCCCGTAATTACCGCAGAAGAGATGCAGCAAGTCATGTTAAATCAGTTACTCAACGCAGATATAATTATTATGTCAGCGGCCGTTGCAGATGTCAAACCTAGAGATTATAGTACCGAAAAATTGCCGAAGCGATCGCTCCCCGAAAATTTACCATTGATACCAGTACCAGATATTGTCGCGGAAATCGGCAACCGTAAACAACCCCATCAATACTTAATTGGTTTTGCAGCACAAACGGGGGATATTGTCAAGCCAGCGCGGGAAAAATTGCAAAAAAAGAAATTAGATGCAATTGTCGCAAATCCTATTGATCAAGTTAATAGTGGTTTTGGGAGTGATCATAATCAAGCGGTGTTTTTAGATAAGTCAGGAAGAGAGGTAGAAATTCCCACTTGTTCTAAGTTGGAAATGGCGCATTATTTGTTTGATTTTGTTATTGGTAATTTATAATTGATAACCGTTCGAGGTGTTACCAAAAATTGGGATAAGGGGTTTTTGGAGATAAGGATGAATAAAAAAATGAGGTTCTTCAGTTATTTTTATGGAAAACTTGGTTCAAAATCATTAAAAGCCTTATTGTGTGGGCATTTCATTGAGAATATGGGAATAATTGTTTATAACCCTTGTCCCGTAAGAGTTTTGCTATAATCAATCTTCAATCAGCACAAAAAAGACGCAAGAGCCAAAAATGATAATTTAGGAAACTTTGCCATATAAAAGTAGTTTTTTCCTAAACTTCACCATAAATTACTCTGTCCATGATAAGATATAAAAAATAATTTTATGCTGTAGCAAGCCCTAAATATAAAAGTATGAATCAAACTACAAATAATAGTCAAAAAGAATTGCGCTCAGAAGCAGAAACAAACATACCAAAAGATTTACCAGAATTAGAAAGATATTTACAAAATTATTCTCATGATGATCAGGCTATTAAAACTATCCAACAATTTGCTAAAAATCTGAAGAAGACAAAATATCGTCAAGATGTATTTAATCAGGCACTTATTCGTGAGCCAATTTATTATAAAGACCTTCTTGAAAAGGGTTTAGCAGATCCAGAGAAAGACTCCTTTACACCTTTACAAGGTGACATTGTTAGTACAAACGCAGCTTACTTTCTAGGAGAGCGTCTAGAAAATACCAAGTTTGCAATAGCTAGTTCTACTTGCGATCTCGTGAAAAATAGACGCAAATATGCAGCATTACTGCGCGTTCAACCCATAAGTAATCAAAATTCAGAAGCCAAAACAACTCTTTCGCAATTGTTACAGTTTACTTCCACACAGCGGATGTATCTTCCACCCTTTGCGGATGATTCATCTGATACAGTTGGAAATTCATTACTATTTGATGGAATAGTACAAATACATTTAGATGATTTGCTGTTAGCGCAACGACACGCAAGTTTAAGTCTAGTAGGATGGCGTATTTTTGGCTCGATGGTTCGCTCAATTCTAGTTCGTGCTGGTGAAGATGAAATAAAAATCCGGTCATCTATATAGTAATAATATTAGGGTCGTTATCAATGACCCTAATATCTATCAACGAGAATTGTACTCATGAGCAAACCTCTAATAATTAAGAGGTCTTTTAATTGTAGTAGGATCGAGATTTACTTCATCATCCTCATCTACATCTATACCATCTTCTGGCAACAGAGGCTCGAAACTACTACGAGTGGGAAGTTCGGGTAAACCTCCTAGCATAGCAATTGCTTCTATCAATAAATCAATACTCTCAAGATCACGATGTTTTTGCACAACACGCACAGAGCTAGATATTACACGTAACCCTCCGCGCAAACGATCAAAATCACGAGCTAAACCTAATAAATGTTGAAAATCCTGTTCTTCAAGAATGCGGTATTGTCCAGTTTTAGTATTTAAAGTAGCAACTGTCCCACTTTTCACAGATTCAAGAGCTTTTCCACCTTCTGTGCGAAATTTCTCAAAGGATGTCCAATTTGGACCATTTTGTAAATTAAGTGATTTTTCTGCTGTAATTGCCATATTTATATTTTCCATCCACTGTCTTCTCGTGTTCTTCGCATTATAACTTATTTTCTTTGGAAATACATTGGCATTTCGTTGTTTAATTATAGGTAACAAATAAAAACTATACCTACGTAGGCTGACACGCTGATTTTTTTAAGCGCAGTAAAGACTGTTTAGGAACTGTTATTTATTGAAACTGTAATTAATCAATGTTGGGTTTCATTTTATTCAACCCAACCTACATCAATTTAAAAATTACGCCACTTTCAAAAAGTTTCCTAAAACTTGCGGTTCGGGAAGAGATTCACCATCTGCCAAATATGACTCAATTAGCATTTCTAATACTTCCTGACCATTTTTTAAAGCTTCTTCGTAAGTTTCCCCATGAGTACAAGGCTGCATTACATTAGTAAAATCAGGCAATAATACTACATAACATTTATCTTCTTCAGACCATTGAATAATTATTGTATATTTCATTCTTTTGGTTTCTCCCGTTCGTCTGCTTCGATCTTCTTTAGTTCTTCCAGTGCTTCCGTTACCTGCTTTTCTAAAGCTCAGTAAATTTTTGCTTAATGTTATATATAATACAGCGCTTCCCGATGTTATGAGGTACAAGAACCCCACCCCCAACCCCCTCCCCGCAAGCGGGGAGGGGGTTTAAAATGTACCTCATAAGAGCGGAAACCCCTGTATAAATAAGGGTGATTTAATTAGGGTACATAATGAAGTAAATTGAATCCTATGGTGTATACTAGAGGTGTCCAGTCAATACCACTGGAATATGAACAATTCCAATCCCGATAGAAGTCTTGAGATAGAAGAAATATCTCATTATATAGCTAGGGCATCTCAAACGATCGTTAATGAGATGAAAAAACAAGGTGAAAATTATTTGGATTTTGATGAAGCTGTTGAAGCCATGAAAAATGAATCATTAATAGAGCAACAGAAATGTCAGAAGGATTTTAATGCAAGAAGATCTCGAATTAAAAGAAAACTTAATAGAAGAAGATGAGATTTCAAGCTTAAAACATTACAGGCAAAACCCACCAGCGTGGGTTTCAAAACACCCACATTTAATTTTCAACAGATACAGTAGTTCCCAGTATTATGAAGTACAAATATTAATGATAAAACTCTTGTGGTGCGGGCATCTTGCCCGCATAAATTGTACCTCACTCAAGCTAAACTTGCTGTATCTAATGTTTTTTGCAAAAATTTACCCCATTTTGCGGCCAGAGGAACTTCTGTAAAAGGAACACAAATTGATTTATCACTAGTTAATAAAAACTGCAATTCAATTTTTCTACCTTTTTGCGGAGGATTTTCTATATCTACCACATTACCATTCACTAAAAAACGAATTTCCTTAACATCTAATAAAGAAAAAGTTTCTAATGCAATTGGTCCTTTAGTTGTTGGTTTTCCCCAAGTAATATCATTACCTTTTTGAGCTAATACAGCATAAATATCATATTTAGCTCGTTCAAATTCTTCAGCCCAAATCCGATAAGCTTCAAGTTTCTGATATTCCTGTGAACCTTGCCACGCTAACCAGAAAAATACTACTAACAAAGGCAACCATAAAAGACCACGTTCCATACTTTGATTTCTGTGATTTGTGTGATTTTTCTTATTATTTAGTCTAGACTATTATTCATGGAATTGATGTCAAACGATTAGTTTTCACCACCCTATGCACCAAAACCAGAAACATTTCACCCCGTTACCTGTCAGCAACTATAGCCTAAATTTTCCCAAAAATACCATAATATGAGTTATCGTAGTGAACAAACTGACAAAAAGCGGTGATCAGCGGATATGAAAAAACTTATATTATTCTGCTTGTTCTTTGTGGGACTGACTACTGCGGTGTTTGGATTTCTACATTTTCAGGGACTCGCAGTTAAAGGCGAATTTGAGACAATTTTACTGGATTTTCGGGAAGATATAGCAGAAAATCTCATTCAAAAGGATTTACAAGCGATCGCTCAACAATATCATGTTACGCCCCAATTGGATAATAAATATTCAGCAGCAGATCATGTATATATTATCAAAGGCGATCGCCAAAGAATCACAGATTTAAAAAAATCCCCATTGGTCAAAGTTACGGAATTTATTGAACCCAATTACATTTACAAAACTGTACCTACAGATAAAACCACCCGCTTAGGGGAAATTCTACCACCAGAAAACGACCAAGAACCAAATTCCTCTTTAATTGGTCCCAATGACCAATATTATAGCAAACAGTGGAATTTACACAAAATCGGTATAGAATCTGCTTGGACACGCACTAAAGGTAGTGGTATCACTGTTGCTGTCATTGATACTGGTATTAGTAAAGTCCGTGATTTACATGAAACCAAATTTGTCAAAGGCTATGATTTTGTCAATGATACAGAACCAGCCCAAGACGACAATGGACATGGAACTCATGTCGCTGGTACAGTTGCCCAGTCTACTAATAACAGTTATGGTGTGGCGGGAGTAGCTTACGAAGCCAATCTTATGCCCCTAAAAGTATTAAATGCTGACGGTGCAGGAACAGTAGCCGATATTGCTGAAGCTATCAAATTTGCCGCTGATAATGGTGCAGATGTAATTAATATGAGCTTAGGTGGTGGTGGAGAAAGCCAACTTATGGCGGAGGCGATTAATTATGCTCATAATAAAGGTGTAACTATTATAGCCGCGGCTGGGAATGAAAACACTAATGGCGTTAGTTATCCTGCCCGTTATCCTCATGTTATCGGTGTTGCGGCTTTTGGTCCTGACGGTGAAAGAGCATCTTATTCTAATTATGGTGCAGGTGTGGACATTTCCGCCCCTGGTGGTAGTGAAACTGGGACAATTCTCCAAGAAACTATTAACGAAGAGGGTGAGGGTCTATTTCTCGGACTACAAGGAACAAGTATGGCTTCTCCCCACGTTGCGGGTGTAGCTGCATTAATTAAAGCTTTGGGAATTAAAGAACCCAATGAAATTTTACAGGTTCTCCAGCAGTCAGCGAGAGTTATTCAAGATGATGGTTTAAACTATTATGGGGCTGGACAACTTAACGCCGAAGCAGCGGTTAAATTAGCTAGTGATGGTATAATTAGCGTTCCTGACTTTTTCCGGTGGTTGCGAGAAAACGGCTATCTAAATCCTGGTTTTTGGATAGATGGCGGTGCGATCGCTTTATTGCCTAAAATACTCATGGTGATAGGTTCTTATCTCCTGGCTTGGTTTTTACGGGTTTATTTTCCCTTCGCTTGGAGTTGGTCTTTATCCAGTGGTTTGATTTTTGGTAGTTCTGGCTTATTTTTCCTGAAAGGAATTTATATCTTTGACCTTCCCCAATGGCCTTTCCGGCTTTTAGGTAGTTCCATTCCCGAACTAGGAAACACTTTACAGGGAACAGACTCATTAAATCCTCTTTTTGCCAGTGTCTTAATTCCCTTTGTGTTGATAGCCTTATTTTTAGGACATCCTACTGGGAAATGGTTTGCTATTGGTTCGAGTTTAGGTATAGCAGCTTGTTTAACAGTTACCGCTATTTATAGTCCTACTGTTTGGGGTTTAGCAAATATTCATCTATCACGAATCTTCCTTCTTGTCAATGCCCTACTTTGTTATGGACTAGCCCGGTTAGCTTTGAAGAAGGACGGACAAACTGACACCCTCTTAAAAGTCTAACTCTCAATACAAATATCCCCGATTTTTTGAACAAGTCGGGGACTCTGTGTTTTATTAATTGAATAACAGTAGAATAGTTCTTCCTTATCAAAATAAGGATAACATATTCAAATTTCTTTGTCAATACCAAAAAATAAATTTTTCCGGGGTTCGTGCCGTAAAGCAAATATCTAAACATTTCTAGTAAAACCTTTATAAATCTCCTGATGAGATGCTAAGTAAGATTATAGTATTAAGGTCGAGATTATGTTAAGGAAGAAAGTTATTCGTGTTAGTTCCACAGAGTTTGAACTTGAGGATGGGTCTATCTTTCCTCACGCGGTTGAGTTGGAAGATGTACCTAGTCCTGAAGAGTTCCAGAAGTTCTAGTTCTATGATCAATCATTGGTTTTCCATATTCGAGGATTTAACTAATGGAGAAACTTCTGACAATAGGACAAGTTGCCAAACAGCTTAACGTCACAATTAAAATCTTTCTTGCAGCTAGGATTTACGGGAAACGTTCAGCACAACGAAGGAAGAAGAAATGATTTTAGTTGAAAGACATATCATTAAACAATCTCACCAACATTGGCAAGAGATTGATAAACTATCTTTCCTCATAGGTAAAAAGAATAATCAGTCATTTACACAGATTCCCCATGCAAGATTAATTGACCAACTAACTTATAAATGTCAATTAGCAGGAATCAAAGTTGTAGTAACTGAAGAATCTTATACCTCAAAGTGCAGCGCTTTGGACTTAGAACCAATACAAAAACACTCTATCTACTTGGGGAAGAGAGTGAAGCGTGGTTTATTCAAATCTGCTCAAGGAATCCTCCTGAATGCAGATTGCAATGGGTCAGCTAATATTGTCAGAAAAGTATTCCCAAATGCTTTTGCAAATGGGATAGCGAGTGTTGCCGTTACACCAATAAAGGTTATGCCTTTATAAAGTGTCATTTTGAACAGATAGAGATTTGTTCAGTTTAGCACGAACGGTTTTGAGTTTATTGTTTCTGTTATCACTTCCTATGAATGAGTTAACAATCAATCATCATGAAAACTGATCATAGGATTGCGTATCTTTAACCATCCAATGTGCTAATTTAATATGGGTTTTCGCCGTGGTGCAAGGTATTTGTAAATCCTCGGCTATTACCTATAATAATCTTAACTTGTGAGTGATGCAGTTAGGTCATAATTTTGACATAGCTTGACGAGACTTTCTTTAATACGCGATCGCACATCCTCCGGTGAAACTACAATACAATCAGAGGAATACTGCATAATTTCTCGAATAAACCAGAATGTATTTGATATTCTTCTAATTACTTTTTTGACCTGTGGTTGTTCTGGTATCCATTCCACTATTTTATCCTCTGGTTTAGGTTGATAGGCAAACGCTAACCTATTTAATAAGTGTATTTCCACATCTATTTGATCCAAGCCATTAAGCCATTTTTGAGTAATTTCCGTAACTGATGCTTCATTAATTCCGTCTAAACGAAAACACCAGTTATGTTTTAATTCTGGTATATCAAGATTTCCTTCTGTCTCTTCACACCAACAATCAAGGTATTGACGTTTTTCATGGGGTCTGATTTTGGCATACCGGACAGTAAAATTAAATACTCGTTCTGCTGCATCTTGATAAGCAAGTTGAAAGGGTTGTTGACGTAAGATATAGTGATCTACTTGTAACCGCCAAGATGGATGGGAGTTATTTAAAAACCCTTCAATTTCCTTGCGTAAAGGTACGGATAATTCGCTGCGTTCTAGTAGTAAATTAGCAATAATTTCCGCCTGTTCATTTTGTCCGATATCCGTTAATGCACTTATACAACGATGTAATGCACGGATACGTGAATCTTGCCAGTCATTATTTTTACTAACTATTAATTCATGTTGGGCTATGGCCTTGATCAGTTTGGAGATATTGGGATCATCTCCCCACTTCATCCCAAATTGAAGAGCGATCGCTTCTAGTTGCGTTTTATTGCGCTCTGATACCGACAGTGTAATGGATTGACCTTTTCGACTCATGGAAAGTGTCCGTATATTTTATACTTGTTTTTACTTGTCAATTTTTATTGTGGCTGTTATTATAGATTTTAGCAATGAGTTATAGATTTTAACAATGAGTTACGGACACAATATGAGGTATTATAAAAATATACAAAACAGCCAGAGTCTAGCTCTGGCCTACAAGCCCTGATAGGGATTAATGAGTGTGTTTAAGCCTTGATCACATCTTTTCTATAATTTCAATCCCTGATAGGGATTAGGTTTTAGTTTCAAGGCCTCTCTAGTATACATCTTGGGAAAAGCTAATGGAAAATTTTTTATTTTGCTCACACTTCTTTTCTATAGACCCAAAATATATGCTAAAGTAGGAGAACCAGAAAAAAGTCATTCTAGTTCACCTATACAGAGTCGCACCTTATAGGTTAGCACAGGCATGGCTTCTTTGGCGCAAATAAATCTATTGAGGTTATCTCTCATGAACTTACCTGATCGTATGCTTGGGCTAATGTCAGATGGTTGCTGGTATTCTACAGAGGAGCTAGTAGAAAAAATCAGCCACCGATTTTCTGCAACTATGCACGTTTTGGCAAAACGTGGTTATCAATTTGAAAAAAGACGTACTCATGGTCAAAAGTATGAGTATAGATTAGTCATCGAGTCAAAAGCGATCACTTAACAGGAATTTCTAACATATTGGGGGTAGTTTCTCCTACACCCATTTTCTAAAAATAGTAGCTAGTGAGGTCAAAAACTATGTTTCCAGGAATTAGCGGATTTTCAGCCCGAAATATTTGGAGAATGAGAGATTTTTATTTAGCTTATCACTCCAAAGAAAAACTGACACCATTGGTGGCAGAAATTGGCTGCACTCATAATATAGTCATTTTAGAAAAGTGTAAAAATGACTTAAAACGTCAGTTTTATATGAGAATGACTCGCAAGTTTGGCTGGACAAAAAATGTTTTAATCCATCGGATTGAGAATAGAACTTATGCAAAATAGTATTCCCACAATTGCAGAACTTCAAGAATTATCTTCACAGATTCCTGAGAGAATACCTTACTTAAAAATGTTAGTTTTATTTGGTTCTATAGCAAATGGTAATACCAAAGCCGATAGTGACTGGGATTTTGCGGTTTTATGTGATGAAGAAAAATATAACTTATACATTGAAGATCATCCATTAGCTTTATTTGCAATACCTGGAATTTTGGGAGAGATATTTAAAATCAATTCTGATAAAATTGATATTGTCAAACTTAATTATTCTTCCAAATTAATAGCCCATTTTGTAGCTCGTGATGGAAAGGTATTATATGAAGAATCAGCAGATGAATTTGAAAAATTTAAACAAAGGGTATTATTGAGTAATACAGAAATTACAATGATTAGAAAAAACCAATTGGCAACCATTGAAAATTTTTTACAAAGGTGGGAAGTATGACAAATACATCAATATCCTATTTATGTTAGACAAACTAACTCTTATTGAATTAGATTGGAAGAATAAAATGATTAACCAGAAATCATAATATTTTTTACGGAGTGATTTATGAAAATAAAACTACTGTCTACATGGTCTAAATATTCCCAAACATCAGTTAATAATATCCAACTTAATAATATCCAACTTGTTACCCATCAACAAGAAGTTTGGGATGCAATCAAAAATTATCAAGTTGTATTTGACACTGCTTTAACTGGTGACGGTAAAACTTTAGCTGCTTTGCTTCCAGCGTTTTTTGATACACAAAGAGCATTAGGAAAAGGTTTATTTAACTATCCTACAAATGAGCTTATTCGTGATCAAGGAAAACAAATAGGAAAATGGAAAAATAAATTTAATCTTGAGTTACAAGTGGGTGAACTCACAGGATCTAAATTAGCTTCATATATGAGTGAAGAAGGTTTTAACAAACTAGAAACACTACGAAATGTAGCTGATGATAATAATATAGTTGTCACAAATCCTGATATTTTTACCTTAATTCATCGCTTACATTACGATAGTAGAGGTGGTAACAAAGCTCGTTTAGCTGAAACTTGGTTTAATCAATATCGCTACATAGTGTTTGATGAATTTCATATTTTTCATGCTCCACAAATTGCTAATGTATTGGATGGTATTGCTTTTAATAGAGCAAGTTTAGGAGAGCGTTTTGCAGCAAAATTTCTCTTTCTGTCTGCTACACCAGATAATTTTTTATTAAAAGTTCTTGATAAAGCAGGTATTACTACTAAAATTATTCAAGGTGAATATGAACATGGGTTAGAAAAAAGTCAAACTCATCGGAGAATTTTACATGAAGTAGATTTAGATTTAGTTACATCTGAGCAAAGTAATGGAGGAATTGAAAATTGGGTAGTTGAGAATTTAGAATATATCAAACAATTTTTCTCTCAATATCCTAATTCTAAAGGACTGATCATTACTAATAGTGTATTTGCTGCTAAACGGATCGTCAAAACTTTAGAAAATGCCAACTTAGGTTTAAGTATAGGCGAGAATACAGGACTAACTGGTGCAAAAGTTAGAGAAGATGCAATGAGTAAACAATTAATTATTGCAACTTCTACAGTTGATGTTGGTGTAGATTTTGAGATCAATTTTCTGGTTTATGAATCTTTAGATGCAGGTACGTTTATTCAGCGTTTAGGAAGATTAGGAAGACATGATGGGTTTCCAACTTACCAAGCAATAGCTTTAGTTCCAGATTGGGTAAAGGATAAATTTTCTGAAATTTATGGTAATGAAACTGAAGTAGACAGAGAAAGTTTTTTCCAAAATGTTAAAGAAAAAGTCTACCAAAAGCCTCAAGAATTTCAGCGATATTTAAGCCGTTGGGGTTGTGTTCTTTCTACAATTAGGTTTTGTTTGCTGAGTAAACAAAAGGATCAATATCAAACTTTGATTGAACGTTATTGTCAAGAAGCTAACCGAATTGTGGGTAAAACTCCTTATCGGGATAGATTAAATGAACTGAAAGAACATAGAGTAATTACTCAGGATTTGTCAACTTTTCGCGGTGGAGGACAATTAGATATATGGATTTATGACCCAGATACAAACGCAGTGAAAAGTATGAGTTTAATACGTTTACTTGCAGGAACAGATTTTGAACTTATATCAGAGGAGGAAGCAAAAGAAATAAGTGAGAGATTCAATGAACCATTTTATAAAAATAATTTGGGAATATATGTAAAGATCACACAATATTTAAGTAGCTATGAACCTGTAGCACTAATTTTTACAGACAAATTAGATAGGTTACAACTCAACATAGCACAAGCAAGAAAAGGGTTTTTTATACAGTGTCGTCATCGAGCAATTAAAAAGATAAATGAAAAACTTGAATATGTATCAATTACAACTTGTGTTGCTGACCCTGGTAAATATGATATCAAAACATTGCGCCGACGTTATAGATTACCTGCTTTATTTGAGCTACATAAAGTAGTTGATTCTAGTAATCAAGAATATGCTGTAGCTTTTGGTTTAGATGCACTGCTTTTAGATAGTCTTCTTTATTGGCAAAAAACTAATGAAACATTCTTTGCAGGAGATTGAAAAATGATAGATAATTTCGATTGGTTAACACCTGATAATAATTATGAAAAACCAGAAAAAGAACCTCCTTTAGTAGTTTTAGCATTAGAAACTTTAAATAATGCTGAGGATCAAGTTTTGCGAGATTGGATAAAAAAGGTATTTCCCAATATTCTGGATTATTTCAGTCTTAAACCAGCTAAGGGAATGAGTCCAGAAGCGGCTAAGGACTTAGCTGTTAATGTTAACCCAGATAAGAAAGAAAAGATCATCACTAAATTAGTTGACTATCCAGATCAAAGTTTAGCTATACATCTTTTAAATGCTGCTGTTGGTGGTTGGACTCTAGTTAAATTAGCTAATTTAGAGGAACTGCAACAACGGTTATATTTAGCTGCTGTGACTCTGCACGATCTCAATAAAATTGTACTCAAGGAATTGGGTAATTTGCGGATGGACGGTAAAGAATGGGATAAATACCACCATTATTTTAATATTTGGGCGGAAAGTTTGGGACTGTGGAAATTTATTAGCAATGAATATTGGCAAGATATCGCTTTTCTTGGTCAAAATGCTGAAGATGCAAGAGGAGCAAATTTGACTCTTGCTAATTTTCCAGATATAAAATTATCTCCTGAAGATTTAATAGGGTTAGCTGAATTTGTCCGTTTTGCTGACTTATTAGCTTCTATGGCTCATCATCCAGATAGTTTATATCAAGAAAAGATTCGGGCAATTGTACGACGTAGATTAAAAGATAAATATGTTATTCGCCATCATCGTACAATAGAAAATAGGGGATTATTAACTCAAACTATTCACAATGCAGTATTAGATAAAGCCAGGGAAATTGGATGGATAGCTTTTTTATTTTTCCCTGATGGAATTACATACTTTGCACCAAAGGATAGTGAAAAACTAGATTTATCTAATCTAGCCGAAATAGTGCGATCACAAATCCTAAAAACTGCTGAAAAAGGATTGAATCGTTTAATTTATCGTCAACCAAAAGGTATTATCAGTTGCAAACCAGACATGAAAGAAGTAGCTGATGTTGAACGTGCTTCAGAAACTCTCATTAAGCAACTTTTTAATATACTTGGTGATAAACGAAACCCTGTAACTGGTGAAAGAAGAGAAAAAATTAGGTCTATTCCTGAATTAGCAGATTTAGATTGGAATTATCCAGCAAATTTACAAGTTGATAGATTAGCAGAAGGAGTTAGAGGGTTAGTAGATATCCTCAAAGAATACTATGGAGTAACTGAAGATCAGTCCATCCAAAGTTTACTTAATGCTTTGGATATGAACGAGTATTTAGAAACTTTAAAACGTATTCCGGCTCTTGGTGGTGTACCTCATGGGTGGTATTTTTTAGCTGGTCATTATATGAGGAAACATGGCAGCTTAAATGATGCTCAACTTGAAGATAAAATGTTAAAAGCTATCCACCAAGTTATTACAGAACGGGGTAAACCAGAAGGTATAACAGCTTTTGCTTTTCTTGATAGTTACATTGCTCAAGTTTTGGATATTAGTGACAGTGATAAAAAACATGATTTTGAAAAAGAGTTGAATCGTTATCACCGAAACAAAGCCAATCGTAAACGTGAACCAATATGTGCTGTTTGTAATAGTGCGTTTGATGTACGAGAGGAATTTTCTAGTTACACTAACAAACGAGTTACAAGCCTTTCTAAAGAGTCTTTACGTGGAATTTGTACAGTTTGCCAAGCAGAAAAACTACTGCGTAGTTATTCTTTAAACCGGGGTTTAGAAGCGGATGATGATATTATTTACCTGCATCTTTATCCAGATTACTATTTCACACCAGAAACCGCTATTATTATGAACCGAGCTTATAAAAGCTTTGCTCAAAATGTCTTTTCTGATTTAGATAAAGAGTTAGCAAAACATAACTATGACCCTAGCTGCATTCACCGTGTAGATGTTTTTAGAGTAGGTGCTGATTCTAAAGAAAATGAGAAACGGCGAGTTGAAAAAGTGGAATATCCAGAAGGACAAATGCACGGCTATTATCTTTTAGGAGTTCCCGCATTATTTAAAAAACCAACTGATACCGAAGTATGGCATATACCAGCATTACTAACATTAATTGCACCTTTAACCTTTGGAGTTAAAGTCGTTGCTAGTCGTTCAACTCTTCCACCATACGACTCAGGAGCAGATTTTAAAGAAACAGCAATTTTGGATGGTGTACATACTTACTGGCAACACAGCATCAAAAAATCTAGTTTCCGTTTAGATGAATTTATTACTGCTATTCCTGCGGCTTTTTCTGTGTATGCTTTAACATCCCAAGCATATCGTAGTAAAAATTTTCCTGTTTGGAATGCTTTAAATAATGTTTCTCAATCTTTGGATACTAGCCCTTTGTATGTATTTCACTATGCAGATCGCATACTCGAAAATATCAAAAAGGAGGAACGCAAGAAAAAAGCAACTCAGCTTAGTGAACCAGCAATTATTGTTGCAAAAAAATTGCTGAATTATTACCAACTTTTGATTAATTATTATCAAGGTGATGACCCCATGAACATGATTCGAGAGTTAGTTGATAAATATACTCGTTTTTATCGAGCATCAGGTAAAAATTCCTCTGCATATACAAGGCTTCGACCTTTAAATATAGCAGCAAAAGTCATCTTAGAAAGTCAACCAAATACTGCTGAAGATGACCTGCAATTAATGATAGAGGGTTACTTATTTTCTCTGGTAGATGGTGTACTCAATAACAACAACGAAGGTTACATACCCTCCGAAGTAGTGAAGGATAAAAGCCAGCGTGAAACTGTCATTCAAGACTTTTCTAAATACTTTGTTAAAGAGGTATTTCAGAACTATTGTAGGGCAGAGCGATCGCTTCTCAGACAAAATATCAATCTGATTCGTCATGCGTCTGAGGCTTGGTATATCAAACAGTACATTAAGAAACCTGAAGAAAAAACACAAACATCAGACAATAAGGAGTCAAATTAATGTTTGAACAGTACAAAAAGCATTTTCAAGAATCTATTACTCGCATTCCTGGGGCTAAATATGCTCACTTTATAGTTCTCAGAGAAACAAATTCTTATGCAGTATTTAAAACTGATGGAGAACTCAATGTAGCCAGAGTTAGAGCAGGACTTAATGATTCACAAGCAATTAGTCGTTTAGTGCTTTTCAAACGCAAGCAAACCACTCCTGAACGTTTAACAGGACGTGAATTATTGCGGCGTTATGAAATCTACCACCAGATCAAAAGCCAACATAAAAAAGACTGCGCTTACAATGAAAATCCTTGTGGAGTATGTCCTGACTGTGTTATTTACGGTTATGCAGTGGGTAAAGGAGGTGCAGATAATTCTGGTTCTGAGAAATCCAAAGTTTTTATAGATTCAGCTTATGCTGTTCCTAAATATGAAGAATCTCACGGAACTTTTACCTTGAATGCACCCTATGAAGATGGGACAATGACACAAGGAACAGAAACCACTAATCGTTTCAGTGAACAAGATCATGTGTTACCAGAAATTCCTTTTCCCAGTGTAGTTACATTACGTGATCCAACACCAAATACATTTTTGTATCTGCTGAATAATTTGCAACGTACCAAACGTTATGGCGCTCAAACTACACGAACTGGACAAGTCAGAAATACAGTTGTAGCAATAATCTTTGCTGATGGTGAAATTTTCAGCAATTTACGATTAACTCAAAAAATTTATGACCTTATCGGAGATGTTTTACCTCCTTATGACACCAATGTTATCACATCAGCTACAGAACAAGCTGTTAATGAATTAATTCAAAAAGACGGAGTTTTTTATGAATTAATTTCAAAAGAAGCACTTGTATCTCTTCAAAATGAAGCTCAATATATTCTTGGTAATGAAGATAATTTCAAACAATGGATGAACTCATTAACACAAGATACTCTAAATTATGCGAAAGCCGCAGGTATTTTGAAAGAAGAAAAAGCGGAAAATACTAATACCAGGGGTAAAAAGAAAGATAAAAAGAATACCTCTGAAGAGGAGGAAACATAATGTATGCAAATTTATCGTCTTCTCCTTACCTTACAAGACCCTTTGTATTTTGCTACTCGTGAATTAGGTAGGCTTTACGTAACCGAACGATATTTACATAATTATGCTCTGACTTACGCTCTTGGTTTAGCAAAAAGCAGCTATTACGACGCAGAACATATACCTCATTACGAAAGAGATTTAGAACCTCTTAATCATCAAGGTATTTATATTACACCTGCGCGTCCTTTAGGATCTGCTTATGTTACCCACACTTATAAATGGGCTAACCTTAATTATCACGTCAAAATGGAGCAAATTAGTAAGAATATTCCAACTTATGGGCGTATTCGTGAATTAGCACCAGAAAGTGAATTTGAGTTTTTTCTAATTGCTCAAAAAGACATCAAATTACCTAAATGGATTCGTTTAGGTAAATGGATGAGTAAAGCAGAAATTACGGTTGAGAAATTACCACAACCAAAAACTAAAACTGATTTATTTACCTGTACTCATCCTTTAAATCCATTGGATGTCATGTTTACTAATCGAGTAATTAGCTATGATGTGGTAAATATGCCGCCAGTAAGCCTGATCCAAAATGTGCAAATGCAAGGAGAATATTACTATTTTGATGATGTCAAAAATGTAAAACTTCCCCAACAAATGCAATATAGATTTAAGGCTTAAATTCTCATCATTTTCACACTTACAAATCCTGTGGGGTGGGCATCTTGCCCGCCTTTAACTTAAAATTTTCAACCATCAATAATATGCCCCATAGTCTCATCCTCAACATCATCCCCCAATCTCCAATTTACCCCAATTTCCTCACCGGGAGACATTACCACGCCTTATTTCTTAACCTGGTCAGTTCTGTTGATAGAAAATTAGGAGACTACTTACACGAATCCAACGCCGATAAAGCCTTTACTCTCTCACCATTGCAGGTACAAAACAAACATAAAACCCAATCTTATACTTTGCAATATATCCATCAAAACCCTATTCCTGCTGGTAGTTCTTGTTGGTGGCGTATTTCTTTATTAAATGACAATTTATTTAGTCAACTCACCCCTTTATGGTTAAATATCAACCCGGAAAAACCTTGGCACTTAGGTTCAGCCAACCTATATATTACTAGCATTCAAGGTACACCCCAATCTAATCAACCTTGGGCTAATGCTTGTAATTATTATCAACTTTATCAACAAGCAAGTGAAACAGAACGCAATCTTAATTTCATCTTTTCTACACCTGTAGCTTTTCGTCAAGGTGCATTTGATAATGTTTTACCAACACGGGAATCTGTATTCAATAGTCTACTAAATCGCTGGCATAAATATAGCGGTATTGAATTAACCAATATTTCTTTTGAATCAGTTTATCCTAGTGCTTTTAATATCAAAACTGAGGTGATTAGCAACTATGAAAATAAATTTATTGGTTGTTTAGGTGAAATCAGTTATCGCATTCTTGGCAATGTAGAAACAACAGCAATTAAACAAATTAACACCTTGGCTGATTTTGCTTTATATGCGGGAATCGGACGTAAAACAACAATGGGAATGGGCATGGTGAGGAGAAGGTGACAGGGGACAGGGGAGAGGTGACAGGTGACAGTTAAGAAGTAAAAAGAGAAAAGAGAAAAGGAGTTATTTATGAAGATTGAATCACATCGAGATTTAATTGTGTGGCAAAAATCAATGGATATGGTAATGAATATCTATCAATTAGCCGCTGGATTTCCAAATACAGAAATTTATCGTCTTACTTCACAAATTACCCGTGCCGCTGCATCTGTTCCAGCCAATATTGCCGAAGGTCATGGACGAGGAATAACTAAAAACGATTTTGCACATTTTTTATCTATAGCTAAGGGTTCATTAATGGAAACAGAAACTTTTTTAATGCTTGCAGTTAGGTTAAATTATCTAACTTCAGAACAGGCAAATCCTACATTATCCCTGATACTAGAAATTAGTAAAATGCTCACTTCTCTTCGTTCAAAAATCTTAAATACACCATAACTAACTTTCTTCCCACTATCAACTTTTACCACTTTTAATTAATTATGTTTCAAAACGAACTAACTAACTCTCTTCCTACTGTCACCTGTAACCTGTCACCTGTCACCTCTGATGATGATTACGTTAATATCGCCTCTTTAAATCAATATTCCTATTGTCCTCACCGTTGCTGGTTGATTCATTGTGCGGGGGAATTTATTGATAATCAATATACTATTGAAGGTACAAGTTTACATGAACGAGTTCACACAGTTGGAGAACAAAATCGTGAGGAAACTTGGCAGATACGCGCTATTTATCTGAAATCAGAGCAATATCAACTTATCGGTAAATCTGATTTAATTGAATTTGAAAATGGCGAATTTTACCCTATTGAATATAAACGCGGACGTAAAGGAGAATGGGATAATGATGAATTGCAAGTTTGCGCTCAGGCTTTGTGTTTGGAGGAAATGACAGGCAAAAATATCAATACTGGCTATATCTATTATGCTCAAACTCATCAGCGCAAATTAGTAGAAATTACCCCGGAATTACGAAGTATTACCATTGCGACTATTGAGGCTATCCAAACCTTACTGTTTACAGGTGCTATGCCAAAAGCTATCAAAACAAAACGCTGTGATGGTTGTAGTCTTTATTCTCGATGTTTGCCCCAAGTTGCTGATAAAGTGGGGCGTTATCAAGAAGCAAATTGAGAAATTTATACTTGATGCAAAAACCTTTCTAAAACTCCTTTTACTGTTACCTGTCTACTGTCACCTATCTACTGTCAACTATTTTGAGGATTTAATCATGGGTACTCTTTACATCACACAAGATGATGCTTTTATTGGTAAAGTTGATGAAAGAATTAATGTCAAATTTGATAAAAAGATCATCATAGATGTACCATTTATTAAATTAGATGGTGTCGTTGTTTTAGGTCGTTCTACTATTTCTCCTGCTGTTGTTTCTGAGTTGATGATTCGTCATATTCCTCTATCTTTTATTGATGAAAGAGGTCATTATTTAGGACAGTTACAACCGGAAATGTCTGGTAATATTTTTGTCAGAAAGGCTCAATGGCAAGCTGCTGGAAATACCCCTCAATCTATTCATGTTGTCCAGGGTTTTGTCAGGGGTAAATTAAAAAATTATCGGCAACTTTTGGTACGTCGTCAACGAGAATCTAATCATCTTGATTTGTCTGCTGATATTACTCGTTTAGAAAATATCATTGCTGCTATTAATAAAACAGAAAGTATTGATTCTTTACGAGGTTTAGAAGGTGCTGGTAGTGCGATTTATTTCGGTTGTTTTAATCAGTTAATTCTTAATCCTAATTTTGAATTTACTAAGCGTGTTCGTCGTCCACCTACTGATCCAGTAAATTCTTTGTTGAGTTTTGGTTATTCTTTGTTACGTCATGATATCCAATCTGCTGTGAATATTGTCGGGTTTGATCCTTTTTTGGGATATCTACATTTTGATCGTTATAATCGTCCTTCTTTGTCATTAGATATAATGGAGGAATTTAGACCTTTGGTGGTTGATTCTTTGGTTTTGACTTTGTTGAATAAACAACTTTTAAAACCAGATGATTTTATTCGTGAGCCCTTGAGTAATGCTGTTTCTCTTACTGCTGAAGGTAGAAAAATTTTCCTCACTAATTATGAAAAGAAAAAACAATCAGATTTTAAACATCCAGTTATGGGTAAAAAATGTACTTATCGAGAATCTTTTGAGTTACAAGCTAGGTTATTAGCTAAGTATTTAATGGGAACGACTGATAAGTATCCTCCTTTATTCTTGAAGTAAGAAGGAAGGACTTTTTTACCAATTTCCTATTACCAATTAGCAATTACCAATTTATGAATGTTGTGGTTTCTTATGATATTTCTGAGGATAAACGACGAACTAAAATTCACAATATCCTCAAGTCCTATGGGCAATGGGTACAGTATAGTATTTTTGAATGTGAGTTAACTGATACTCAATATGCTAAACTGCGATCGCGTCTTAATAAACTCATTAAACCTGATACCGATAGCATCCGTTTTTATTTCCTTTGTGCTTGCTGTCATGGTAAAATAGAGAGAATTGGTGGTGAACAACCCCGCGATCATACTGTTTTCTTTGCTTAATGCGCGAATGGGTGGGTGTAAAAAATTTAGATGGACAAAAAATGGCTGAAATCTTTTCTACATCAGCTTTTGATATGTTTTATCTCTGTTACCCATCCGCGCACCTTACACAGCAGGAGTTTCAGCTATTTTACCCCTTGACACTTTTTTTGAATTGGATTATGATAAGAACATCCGCGCAACTGAACCTTGAAAACCAAATATATATAGGCTTTCAGCATTCCGCCATTGCAATTTAACTTACTCCCTATTAGGGATTGAAACAATAATTCCCTGCCGATCGCTCTTCAGGAGAAATTGCAATTTAACTTACTCCCTATTAGGGATTGAAACCGCTGTTTGGTGGCGGCCTCCACCTTATCAAGCCGGAAATTGCAATTTAACTTACTCCCTATTAGGGATTGAAACAGATAAGCTTTAGCTTTTAGCAAAATGGCAGCTAATATTGCAATTTAACTTACTCCCTATTAGGGATTGAAACTCTTGTTTGTTACCCTTGATCACCGAAGAAATCGGATTGCAATTTAACTTACTCCCTATTAGGGATTGAAACTTTTTCAAGAATCAAGCCGATAATGACATAGCGACATTGCAATTTAACTTACTCCCTATTAGGGATTGAAACCCCGCAGATTAAAACCATGCCCTGAAAAATAAATCATTGCAATTTAACTTACTCCCTATTAGGGATTGAAACTTTATTAGCCAAGGGTTTGATGCTAATCATTGATTATTGCAATTTAACTTACTCCCTATTAGGGATTGAAACTTCAGCGTAGCTGCAATAATTGGGATAAAGCCAGATTGCAATTTAACTTACTCCCTATTAGGGATTGAAACGGCGGCGCTTTTGAAGCCTCCTTAGATAAATCTTTATTGCAATTTAACTTACTCCCTATTAGGGATTGAAACGTTTCAAAAGCTGAAGGAGAAAGGCTTACAAAAGCATTGCAATTTAACTTACTCCCTATTAGGGATTGAAACTTCTAAAATCAGAAAAAAGATTGAAACACCAAAAATTGCAATTTAACTTACTCCCTATTAGGGATTGAAACCTCGCTGAAGCCTCTTCCCTGTGATGCTGCCGAAATTGCAATTTAACTTACTCCCTATTAGGGATTGAAACCATAATTCAAGATAGTTGTCTAGTATCTTTAATAGATTGCAATTTAACTTACTCCCTATTAGGGATTGAAACGAAACAGGAATATCCGAAGACGGATATCTCATGGAACATCAAATTGCAATTTAACTTACTCCCTATTAGGGATTGAAACAGCTTAAAAGTATTTTTGGCTTCTATTGTAAGCTTTTGCGCATTGCAATTTAACTTACTCCCTATTAGGGATTGAAACTCTTTTGCCACCCGCTTGCGCTCACATTCTTCTTTTATTGCAATTTAACTTACTCCCTATTAGGGATTGAAACAGACAAAGATGGTAAAGACGCGATTGCATCAGCATTGCAATTTAACTTACTCCCTATTAGGGATTGAAACACGACCTTGACCCGCAAGCTATTGAAAAGGCAATTGCAATTTAACTTACTCCCTATTAGGGATTGAAACATCTAATTTTTGATCCAAAAGCCTAACAGGAATAATTGCAATTTAACTTACTCCCTATTAGGGATTGAAACATGACAGAAATTGATCCAAAAATGATGATTGAAAATTGCAATTTAACTTACTCCCTATTAGGGATTGAAACAGCAATCAAAATAATACAATCAATAATATTAACAATTGCAATTTAACTTACTCCCTATTAGGGATTGAAACGCCCAACCCCGGCGGACAAACTGAATTTTTGAAATTGCAATTTAACTTACTCCCTATTAGGGATTGAAACAGATGATACCCCGTGATATCTGTTCATTGCCGTTAGATTGCAATTTAACTTACTCCCTATTAGGGATTGAAACCTTTGGCTATGACATAGGGGGAAGTTGGGCAGGGATTGCAATTTAACTTACTCCCTATTAGGGATTGAAACGTATCTGTATTAGGCAGCGCGAAAGGTTTCACTACATTGCAATTTAACTTACTCCCTATTAGGGATTGAAACAAGGCAGCACGCCGCAGACATGACAATTCCTGATTTGGTTGAAATTTCACTTAATCCCTATTAGGGATTGAAACTTAGAAAGAATCGGGATCAAAAGGATCAGGATCAGGATCGTTGAAATTTCACTTAATCCCTATTAGGGATTGAAACTTGTTCACCGAGCTAACAAAATTTCTCCTTCCCGAAGTTGAAATTTCACTTAATCCCTATTAGGGATTGAAACTTGGTGTACTCGGACGCTCATGGATATTTCCCCAGGAGTTGTTGAAATTTCACTTAATCCCTATTAGGGATTGAAACTACTTCTACCTATTGCTTTTTGAGCGATCGCAAGTTGAAATTTCACTTAATCCCTATTAGGGATTGAAACTTTATAAAAGCAAACTTGAGAGTATTCGAGAAATTATCGCAATTTAACTTAATACCCTCTTTTTTATTTTTTTAATCTTAATTAATTCTGAAACTCCTGGTTGATAATCAATTGAGAGTGTTAATTAGCATAACATTATTGGCAGCTATCCAGTTTATTTATGTTATTTTACCATAACTACTCTAGGAGAGCCATTTTTTCGATTCTTTTAGAATATATCCTAGTCGGATTGTTAATGATAATTAGGATGATTATTGTCCTAGAATATGCTCATTAAAAATTCAGCAGATTTTACTCCTAACTCCTGTTGAGAACTTGCAAAGAAATGTTTTGAGAAACTGTTTTAAAATCTAAAGTATACATAAATATCTCTGCTAAAGGATTTCTAACCTGCGTAGGCAGGTTTTGTCTGTGTAGATGCGATTTTTATCGCCGATTTTAGCTTTTAAAACAGGCTTTTATTGACTCCTAGCTTGCGGATCATAATATCAGTATTCATTAATTTATCCCAAAAACGAAAATAAAGACCATAATTACAATTAAACTTATGATGATGAAGAGTATGGTGGGTTGGTGTAATCCAATTTTTACCCCAAAAACCACTCATCCAAGAACGGGGATAAACCTCATAACCAGTATGATTGACAACACCAAATATGGTCATTAAGGTTAATAATAAAAGCACCATACTAATGTGAATGGGAATAATAAAAACTAGGATAGGAATAATAATGGCTTGAATAACACTCTCAACAGGATCAAAAGAAAAAGATGTCCAGGGTGTAGGATTAATAGATTCGTGATGTATTTGATGATAACGACGATATATACTGGGAATGTGTAACCAGCGGTGAGTCCAGTAAAAATAAGTATCGTGAAGAAATAAATAAATAAACAAACTCAAAGGTAAATATATTAAACTATATTCCAGAGGATTAAAATAAACTTTTGTATTTCCTGACACAATCAGAGTCATCATTAAAGCACTGGGTACGGAAAAAATCAGACAGGATAAAAGTGACCATTTAATTTCGCTGTTGATTTTACTTTTACGTCCGTCCAAATCATGAAGACGACGACTCTCCCAAGACTTTGGACGACGAACCCAAAGCAACCAATAGAGAAACGAGGACACAACTAGGTATCGTATTGAAAGCACAAAAAACATGAACAAAATCGAGATAGCAAATTGTGTCAAGTTAGGAAGCATAGGGCTAGGATGTAAAATGATGGCTAAGACATAATATAATATACATCCCCCTCAACCCAAGAGTTAAGGGGGTTATGGGGTAAGATGATTACAAAAACCAACCGTAGGAGTGTAAACCTTTACCCAAAAGATTTACACCCAGGTAACAAATCCAAACCACGACAAAACCAGCAGCGGCTAAAATTGCCGGTTTTCTACCTTGCCAACCGCGAGTGATTCTAGAATGCAGATAGGCCGCGAAAACTAACCAAGTAATTAGCGCCCAAGTTTCCTTGGGGTCCCAACTCCAGTAAGAACCCCAGGCTTCATTAGCCCAAACCCCACCAGCAATAATACCGATAGTCAATAGGGGAAATCCTAAGCCAATAATGCGGTAACTAATATTATCCAGGGTTTCAGCTAAATTCAGGCGTTGAGGTGAAAGATTTTCAGTAGTTTTACTGGAAGTAGTTGTAACTAAATCTAAAACTGCTGTGCCATTTCCGTTATTATTGCTTTCCATGCGTGAAAAGCCATTAGTTTCCGCAGTGTTTGTAGATGTAATTAACTCTAACTCATCTGCTTTGATTAATTTATAACCATTACTGCGATAACCGCCATTACCAACAGAACTACCTTGTAATTGGATATTTTTTCCGCCAGTGACAATTAAAAAAGCGATCGCTAACAATGCCCCTACCATTAAAGCAGAATAGCTTAACATCATAACACTAACGTGCATCATCAGCCAATTAGATTTCAAAGCCGGGACTAAAGGCTCTGAAACCTGCATATTTGCTGGTAGAGTCAGAGTAGCAAAAGCCGTAATTCCCATAGCTACTGGTGCGGTGACAACACCAACCAAGCGACTACGACTACTATTTTCAGCAATTAGATGTACAGCGGTAATTCCCCAAGTCAGGAAAAATAGAGACTCATAGAGATTACTAAGGGGAAAATAGCCAGCTTCTATCCATCTAGCCCCCAACAAAGTAGCCATACACAAATTAGCAATGGCCATTCCAGCCGTCCCCAAAGCCGCTGTCAGCGATAAACTCGGAAAAGCCGCCCCCACCCAGTACACCAACATTGTACAGAATAAGACAGCAAAAGAGGCGTTATCTAGCCAGTTCTGGAGTACAACCAGATTCATAAACAATTCTCTCCAGTGGATACTTGAAAAATCAATTGCGCTTACCTTGATCCTATCTGGTTTTGGGAATTAGTAATTGACAAAATTAACCTTCCAAATTCATCTGACCTAAGTATTTAGTCAAAAAAGGCGAAAAAACCTCATAAATCAAAGTTAGCGGTTTTCCATGATGCCAAAATAAATAATGACGACCCCAGAAAGGTCCTTTTTCCTGAAAACCTGTCTCTAACGCTTCTGAGTTACCATAATAAATACCTTGTACATCTCTATACAATTCAGTCCGTAACCGCGCTAAACTTGCCCAAATGGGTAAAGACTTGTTTTGTAAATATTCATCTACATGACTTGCTTCCCACCAAGAAGCAGCATAATATAAACGTTGACCAGAAGCAGTTCGCACCCACACCTGTCTTCTAATTCTTGGACCTGGTAGCATTTGCATCATAGCAGGTGCTTGATCTGCACTCATGCCAATGGGTGACATATCAATCACATCTACCTCCGTTGGTTCACCCGTCAACAGTTGTACGTGCCGAGTCGGAGAACCATCACCTAAAAGCAGTAATTGCCACGCTGGGGCTAACTGGGTGTGAGGTAAACCTTGTTTAACAACTTCCTCCCCACCAGTCCAAATAGGAGTTAGACAATACCAAGGGTTAGGAAGGATTAAGTTATGTATCGGATTAAAAGTAGTAGTCAATTTTCTTTACAAAAGTTCATCTATCTATATACTATAGCTATCTAATTTGATTTATCCACACTTCTAATTCCTCTTCGCGCCTCCGCGCCTCTGCGTGAGACAAAAAACCCTTGATTTACCGGAAAATTGCCGTAAAACTTGGAAACCAACTCCTAATATCATTTCTCTGACATTAAGAGTAGGTAAATTGTAAGTTAAAAATGCGGATGGCGAGACTCGAACTCGCAAGGGCTAGGCCCACACGCACCTCAAGCGTGCGCGTATACCAATTCCGCCACATCCGCAGGATTTCAACACAGATTAGACTATAACATAAAAAATGCTCAAATACAATATTTTCCCAAAATTTTGCAAATATTTTTTGAATGGGTATGAGACTGACAGAAATATGGTGACAGCAAAGGTGATATTAAAAGGTCTAGTCAAGAAAGAGGCCACATTATCCAATAGTCTGCTAAGAATTATGTTTCGGGATCTCTCGTCACGATTTATAATGCAATAGCTTTATGTCAACAGGATGGGAGAAAATGTGAATCTACTGGTACTGATATCCTAACTAGAAAATGAAATTTGACAAAATATTAATTGCCAATCGAGGAGAAATCGCCCTTCGCATTCTCCGGGCTTGTGAAGAAATGGGAATTGCTACAGTTGCGGTTCATTCCACTGTTGACACAAACGCCCTCCACGTCCAACTTGCAGACGAAGCCGTTTGTATTGGTGAACCTGCCAGCAGTAAAAGTTATTTGAATATTCCCAATATTATTGCGGCTGCATTAACGCGTAACACCAGTGCTATTCATCCCGGATATGGTTTTTTATCGGAAAATGCCAAATTTGCAGAAATTTGTGCGGATCATCATATTGCCTTTATTGGTCCTAGTCCCGAAGCTATTCGACTAATGGGGGATAAGTCTACCGCTAAAGAAACTATGCAAAAAGCTGGTGTACCTACAGTTCCCGGTAGTGAAGGGTTAGTGGAATCAGAAGCGGAAGGACTAGCGATCGCCAAAAAAATTGGTTATCCTGTAATGATTAAAGCCACCGCTGGTGGTGGTGGTAGAGGAATGCGGCTTGTCCGCTCTGAAGATGAATTTGTTAGACTATTCCAAGCTGCTCAAGGGGAAGCAGGAGCAGCCTTTGGTAATTCAGGCGTTTATATAGAAAAATTTATTGAACGTCCTCGTCACATTGAATTTCAGATATTAGCAGATAACTACGGTAACGTCATCCATTTAGGAGAAAGGGATTGTTCAATTCAGCGTCGCAACCAAAAACTCCTAGAAGAAGCCCCCAGTCCGGCTCTTGACCCCGACTTACGCCAAAAAATGGGAAAAGCCGCCGTCAAAGCCGCCCAATTTATCCACTACACTGGTGCCGGAACTATCGAGTTTCTCCTGGATAAATTCGGTAAATTCTATTTCATGGAAATGAACACCCGGATACAAGTTGAGCATCCAGTTACAGAGATGATTACTGGTATAGACTTAGTAGTAGAACAAATTCGCATTGCTCAAGGGGAAAGACTCAAACTGACACAAAAAGACGTAGTTTTAAGGGGACATTCCATAGAATGTCGTATTAACGCCGAAGATCCAGATCGTGATTTTCGCCCAGCCCCTGGTAAAATTAGTGGTTATCTTCCCCCTGGAGGACCTGGTGTACGCATAGATTCTCATGTATACACAGATTATCAAATTCCGCCTTATTACGACTCTCTGATTGGTAAATTAATTGTCTGGGGACCAGATAGATCCACCGCTATTACCCGTATGAGACGAGCATTGCGAGAATGTGCCATTACTGGAGTCCCTACAACTATTCCCTTTCACCAAAAAATTATGGAAAACTCCCAATTTTTACAAGGTAATATTTACACCAGCTTTGTTCAGGACATGAAAATGCAGTAATTAACTCAAGTTGCTAGTTATCTAGTTGAGACTGGTAATAGGTCATGGGTAATGGGTAATTGGTAATTGGTAATTGGTGATAAAATCCCTGTTTTCATCCTGTTTATCCTTTAACCTTGGACATTCTGATTCTAACACTGTGTCTAACTACCAACTTACGTTAATTATTGACATACCCGTCTTAGAAGGACGGGGCTTGTATGCGATTTTTTTCGGTCAGTGGTCAGTGCTTAGTTGCAAAAGAATATTTCTTTACCCATTACCTATTACCTATTACCTATTACCTATTACCTATTACCTATTACCTATTACCCATTACCCATTACCCTGTACCCTGTTCCCTATTACCTATATAACATGGTCAGTAACCCCTGCTGACCTAGTAGAATTTCCCTGATAAAACTAAAAATACCCACCCAAATAATCGGGGTAATATCTACACCACCAATAGGTTGAATAAACTTCCGCAACGGGATTAAAAAGGGTTCGGTAGGCCAAGCGATTAGACTAAAAGGCAGACGATTGAGATGGACTTGGGGATACCATGTTAGAATAATGCGGAAAATAAATAAAAACGTCATTACTCCTAAAAATGGACCAAGAACCCAAGCAGTCAAGTTAACACCAGTCATGTTGTTTAGCTACTATCTGTGATAAAATCCAAAACTTGGGCGCAAGCTGAAAAACTTTAAGCTTTGTAACGGATTCTTGCTTTAATTTTAGCCATAAGGTGTCATTTTCTTGTAAGAATACAAAAACAAAGTTATTGACTTGGGATCATCAATCAAGTAGATACTAAGTTAGATAAATAATCTCAGTCCACTTTTCAAGAAAGTGATCCAAGATTAAAATAAGAATAAACTGTGTAAAAAAGGTCGAAAACTATGACACCCTCTTTAGCAAATTTTCTTTGGAGCCTGGTTTGGGGTACTGCAATTGTCGTTATCCCTGCTACTGTTGGTTTAATTTTCATTAGCCAAAAAGATAAAATCCAACGTTTTTAATCCCTGGGGACTGGAGACTGGAGACTGGGGAAGAATTATCTCCTTTCTCCCAGACTCCTGAATTATTGCATAATATTGTGACTAGTTAAAGTAGTGATGGGCTGTTGAGCATTTAACTTAGGATAAGTAGAAGGTCTAACTCTTGTAAACTGAGTATCCTTGTTCGCACAAGTATCTAAATTAACTGGAATCTTGCTGACTAACTGGAACTCGTTAACATAGATTTAATTTTAGGAAAATAGTCATGATTAATTTTGGGCTAAACTCAGCCAGTGTTTTGGCTCAGGTAAATTTTGGAGCGAACTCAGCCAGTATTCTAGGAATTTTCTTGGCTGTAGCTGGAGCAGCGCTGTACTTCCTGCGTTCTGTTCGTCCTGAACTGTCAAGAGATCAAGATATCTTTTTTGCAGCAGTTGGTTTATTATGTGGTTTTATTCTCGTTTTCCAAGGATGGCGACTTGACCCGATTTTACAATTTGGTCAACTGCTTTTGGTAGGTTCTACGGTATTTTTTGCGGTCGAAAGTATTCGTCTACGTAGTATAGCTACACAACAAGCAAAACGTAATACTCCCATTGTAGATGATGAGCGGGAAGTCAGTAGAAAATACTCTTACTCAGAGCGACGAAATTATCAAGCGGAAATGGATGCTGATTTAGAACCCTTACCCTATGAAGAAGAGGAAGCTCCTCCACGTCCAAGAATTCGCGGTAGTCGAGATGAACGTTCTAGCCGTGATGACTATTATGATGAAGCACCATCACGCAGTTCACAAAGCCCACGGAATAGGGAAAAACCAGATTCAGGCGAAAAAAAGCGTCGTCCTAATTCCGGGCGTTCTGTTAGCCCTTCTAGCCAGGGTTATGAAGATGAAAATTGGGGTTCTGCTCCCAAAAAAGTTGATGATTGGGAAAGTTCCAACTCCCAAGATGAGTTAAGAAAACCACCACGTCGCAATAATAGCAGTAATAATCGTCCCCAAGGTCCACAAAGTCGTGAAGATGATGTTACTCCCACTCCTAGACCAAGAAAACGTCGTCCACCTAGAGATTCCGTTCCCTCTAGAAGACAAGATGATGATGAGGCTATCCCAACTGAATATGTACCATACAATCCCATTAATAAGCCCAGTAATGAACCGGATAATTCCGATTTGGATGACGATATTTAATTTAATTAATTTAAAATTAAAATATTGGCAATATTTGGGGTGGAAGTCGGAAAAACACGAATGTGAAAACATTTACATCTAGTTCCTGGCTCCAAAAATCAATTTATTGGAGCCTAATTTTAGGAACTACAAATTTACTAGTATCTTGTAATGCTGCTGATATCCCTATGGGAGTGACCTCCCTCAATAGTCGCTATACTGAGGAACAACCTGCTATCAGTGGAAATGGACGTTTTTTGGCTTTGATCTCCAATCGTTCTCGTTATCAGCAGTTGTTGGTATATGATTTAGAAAATCAAACTTTTATTCCCACACCGGGGTTAAATCGAGAATCAGTAATTGCGGAAAGTCCTAGTCTCAGTTATACGGGTCGCTACATTTGTTATCTCACCAGTGATCAGGGTAGACCAGTAGTTGCACTTTATGATCGTGCTTCCCAACAGTCACAAATTCTCACTCCTACTTTTCGTGGTTGGGTGAGAAATCCTAGTATTAGTCCTGACGGCCGTTATGTTGTGTTTGAATCTTCTACTCGTGGACAATGGGATATTGAGGTTCTTGATAGGGGTCCGACTATTGAGTTAGATATTCCTAATGGTACAAATGTTTCAATCAAAAATTAAAATTAAACAGGACTTACGCAAGCAAGTGTCACAAAAAATTATTATATCATTTGTTTGTAGTCAGGGCTTTAGCCCTGATCTGATTTTTTTAAGGTCTCCAG